>NZ_JARZHI010000057.1:0-67415 GCF_029946465.1 Polyangium sorediatum | reverse complement strand
GAACGAAGTCCAGGACCTCGCTCCGAATGTACCCGATGCAGGTCTTTTCGGTGCCGCAGTCGGTGCACTTGCGCTCGGCTTCCGGCACGCGGACGACCTTCTGCTTGCGCGGAAGATGCGCGGGCAGTGCAGTGCGGCCCTTGTGGGGCGGCGGGCGCTTCGGCTCGGGATTCGGCTTCTCCGACGGAGGCTCGTCCCCGATTGCATCACGAGCCGCTTCCGGCGTGTCCTTGCCGAGCGCATCGAGCATCAACGTGAGCTGCTCCGCGCTGACCTTCTCGGTGCGGCGCCCGTAGAGCATCCGGAGCGCATTCTGCAGCCTCGCTGCGAGGGCCGTGTTTTCATCCCGCACCCGGGCCAAAAGGCCCATGACGACCTCGACGAGCTCGTCGACCCGCCCCTCCTCGGCCATCGACAGGAGCTTCGAGCGCACGTGGACGAGGTCCTGGGGAGCGTTTGTCCGCGGGGAGGTCATACGCGCTCTGTATGCCTCGCGCGCCTGAATATCAAGCGAAAACGTCGCACCCTGGTTTGCCAACGGAGACTCGGGCGAACCTACGGCGGCTACGGAGGACGAGCCCTCACGCGTGTTGCCGCGGCTGCGGGAGGAGCCGAAACCGCTTGCGGCGCTGGGCGTCGCTCAGATCGATGCCTTCGAGGAGCAGGCCCAGCTCGGCGGCGTCGACCTCGAGGTGGCGGGCGGCGGGCGACGCCGGTACGGGGAGGTGGAAGCGTCCACGTGCGAGCCTCTTGGCAATGATGCAATAGCCGGTGCGGTCCCAGAACAGCACGCGGATCTGATCCCCGCGACGATTCCGGAACACGAAGAGGTGGCCCGAGGTGGGATCCTGGCCGATGATCTGCGCCACGGCAGCCGACAGGCCATCGAAGCTCTTGCGCATGTCCGCGGGCGTCGTGGCCACGTAGATACGCAACGCGGGCGGGAGCGTGAACATCAGCGCGACTCCGAATCACGCAACAAGCCGAGGACACGCAGCAGCGTTTCCTCGTCGAATCCCGGGGTGACGCGCACCGCGTGTCGCTCGTCGACGACGATCTCCACGCCGCTGCGGGCCAGAGGCGCGGCCTGCTCACGGGGCAATACGGCTTCGACGAGGTGAACGGGCAGGAATGCCGGAACCGACTCGGTGGGCGCGGTCGGCGCGTCCTCGATTGCTTCGCGTTTACGCAGCGACCAGCTCCACCAATGCAGGCTGTGCGCGTCGACCCCTACCTTCGCGCCAAACTCCCCCGCACGCAGGCCGCTGCGCTTCCAGCGCGCGACCAGCCGAGCCCACTGCTTCGCCGTCCTCCGTGCCATCCGTCCTCCAGACGCGTTGAGGGCAGGGTGAACGGCTGGCGCGGGGGCTCCAAGATGTAGTTGGCCGGGCGCTTACGCCTCACCGAAGCCTCGGCAGGCGGTCGCCCCCGTACTCCACCGTGGCAAGCTCCTCGCGCTCTCGCCCAAGTTCCACCCCGCGACGGCCGTCGGCGAGGAGATCGAGGCCGGAACGTCGTGGGCGCCCGTGGATCTTCCCGAGGACATCGTCGGGCCGATGAGCGTCATGTTGTGTCTCGACTTTCGTATCCCCACCGCTCTCGTCACCGACTGTCCCCAACCGGTGGGGCGCTTGACAGAACCTTGACAACTCACTGCGGACCGTGATTTGACCTACCAAGGAGACTTCCGTCAGCCACCCTCCCCCTCCCTATGCACCCGTTTCCTCCTGGATTTGCAGTCATCGACGTCGAGACCACTGGCCTCCGACCTCAGTCCGAACGCATCATCGAGATCGGCCTCGTACGCACCGACGTCTACGGCAACGTCCTGAGCGAGCTGTCGACCCTGCTCAACCCCCAGCGAAATCCAGGCGCGACGCATATCCATGGCATCACCCCGGCAGACATCACGGATGCTCCACGATTCCGCGAGGTGCTACCGGAGCTCGTCAGGCACCTGGCCGGTGCGGTTCTCGTAGGACACAACCTGCGGTTCGATCGCGGTTTCTTGCAGCATGAGTTTTCACGTACAGAATACGCGTTCCCTGCCGCTCCCCAGCTCTGCACACGGGATCTTGCCGTCGAGTTCTTGCCGCATCTCCCCAATTACCGACTGCCCACGTGTGGTGCTGCCATTGGTATCCATCATGCCTACCACCATACTGCGCTCGAGGACGCACGCGTAACGACCAAGCTCCTCCAGCACTTCGGCCGCATGATGACCGCCCGGACCGCGTGGCCATGGGGGTTTGAGATCGAGCAAGCTCGCGCTGTCGCGTGGCCCCATATCGTCGGACCATCGCGCTTGCTCACGCGGCGCGGAAGCGCGGAACGGCGTGCAGCGGAGAAAACATATCTGTCACGGCTCGTCGGCCATGTGCCAGCTCGCTCGGCTGAGGGGAACACGAATACGCGCGCTTATTTCTCGATGCTCGACGAGATCCTCGAAGACCGCCGCGTAACAGCAGAGGAGGCGCAGGCGATCTATGAGGTGGCTCACTCGCACGGGCTTGGAGGAGAGGACCTCCTCGCAGCGCATCGCACGTATCTCGTCGGCCTCGTGCGTGTGGCTCTCGCCGACGGCGTCATCACCGACGTCGAAGCGGCGGATCTCGCAAACGTCACGAGCCTCCTCGGTCTGAGCGAGTCCGACCTGCACCGAGCCTTCATGGATGCGCGTGCCGGTGTGATCGCGCCCATGCCAGGCGAGGAGCGTCCGCTGCGCGTGGGCATGACCGTGTGCTTCACGGGCGAGAGCGTGCCTCCGAAGGACGAGCTCGAGCATCGCGCTCGGCAGACAGGGCTGCGGGTGGTGAGCGCCATGTCTGGCAAGGTGGACGTCCTCGTCGTGGACGATCCGTATTCGATGTCGGTAAAGGCACAGCAAGCGCGAGATGCGAACCTTCGTGTCCTTGCCGTGCCCACATTTCTTTCGCTACTCGCGCGCTGCGAGCCCGCGGAGCCGGGCAGCAAGGCTTCCGTCCATTCACCTGCTGAGCGACGCCGGCCGCAGAGCCTTGGAGACCTCGATGGCAAACGCGTACTCGTGCTCGGCGTCGAGGCCGACGCGGACGTGCGCCTTACGAAGCTGATGACGGCTGCTGGAGCCACGATTGCCAAGAGGCTCACGCCTTCGGTCGATATCGTGGTGCATGTCGACGAAGAGTCCGAGGCAGAGCGAATTGGACGTGCCCGCGATCTCGGATGCGTCCTCCTCTCTGTCCGGGAGGTCGAGGCCCTACCAGAAACACGCGCCGAAGCGCCCTCGACACAGTCGCCGGTGTTCCCGGCTCAATCACAGAACCCTCCCCCGGCCCCAGTAGCGCCAATTGCCCAAGTCCGTTCGGCATCGTCCCAGCGTGAGGGCGCGCCATGGCCTTCCGGTTGGTATCCGGATCCCTGGGGGGCCGCACCGACTCGATGGTGGGACGGCAGTCGGTGGACGGAACACGTGCAGGGACGGGGGTGACGGTTGATTCGACGTCGCCTCGGCGGCCGATGCGGAGCAAGAGGTCTGGCTGGCGATCACCGATGCCCTTCGTCCTTCCCGTCACCACTCCCACCGCGCGCACCGCCGGCCGTGGCCTGACCGTCGTCGACTTCTCCGCAGGGCGACACGCTGTCCCCCCGCGGCCCCCGCGCCTCCGCCTTCACCCCTCGCAGCGCCCCTCTCCCCCGTGTCCGAATACGTCGAAAACGAATGCATAAATAAATTGCCGAACGGCAACTAGACTTCTATTCGCCGCGAGCCCGACGGCCGAAGAAGGCCATCGTCGGCATTGGCAAGGCCGAGCTCGACGAGACAGGCGAGACCTGGCACGCGCCCATCGAGATCTCTGGGCCCAAGGCTTCACAGGTCTTCCGGAGTCGGGCGTCCGGTGTCGACTCCGTGCGGGCAGTCATCGGCAGCCCCCAGCCCCCTTGGCCCCGGCCCCCATCTTCCCGTAACCTGGCCCTCCCCCGCTATGAACAAGCCGAACCTCCCCATCGCCGTCATCGAGGTCAAGGACAACAACCACGCCGTCGGCGCCGACATGCAGCAGGGGCTCGCGTATACCGAGCTCCTTTCCTGAAGTTTTGAGCCATGGGCTGGGCCACCGGATACATCACCAAACTTCGCACCGGAGAGACCGTTTCCTTCCGCCCGCGGGGCAACTCCATGGCTCCGCGGATCGAATCCGGTCAGCTCTGCACCGTGGAGCCCGTCGACCCACGCGACCTCCGCCCCGGCGACATCGTCCTCTGCAAGGTCCGCGGGACCGAGTATCTCCATTTCGTCAAGAGCGTGCAGGATGGGCGGTTCCAGATTGGGAACAACCGCGGGCACATCAATGGGTGGATCGGGCACAATGCGATCTTCGGGCGGCTCGTGAAGGTCGAGCCGTGAGGCGAAGGTGGGGCGCAATGCGCGCCCCACCTTCCCCGACCCTCCACTGGATCCACAGTGCGCGCAGCCCTGTGCTTGCCCGGGTCCCAGCGCCTTCAGAGATCTTGATTGACCGGCAAGCCTTCAGGGTGATAGCCTACGTCGAGAACGGGGGCCATGGAAGTGTACCTCACGTTGCTGGCGCTTGTGGTGGGTGGGGCGCTCGTCGGGTGCGGTCCAAGCGTGACGGCTTTTCAGTGCAGGGATCCAGCAAGCTGCGATCTTCAAACGGACCTCTGCTACAATAGTTGTGCCAACCCCGGAGCTGTCTCTGGTTGCGGGGATTGCTGCCAAGCAAACCAGAAGAAGTGTCACAATTGCGACGAGACGGCTGTATTCCATCAGTGTCATTGAGACGCAGAGAACACACCATGCGAATCACCGTCGTTGTCTTGGTCGCCATTCATGGACTCCTGACCACTTCGTGCGGCCACTCGGAGTCGAATCGTATCACCCTCCCGCGTGGTGAAGTTCAACGCGTCGAGGAATGTCACCTCCTCCTCGACTTCGCGCCCATCAGCCCGAAGGGCGTTCCCTTTGCTGACATGCGCTACGTCTGTGGCGTATCGGAATCAGCGCTGAAGCAACAAGAGTGGTGGGGTGACAAGCCTCAGCCGCTCGCGTTTGCCTTGAAACAAGGCGACTGCATCCCCCTCGATACAGCCTATTACTGCGTGGAAGCCATCGAACCGGGGACCTCGGTCACGCTGAAAGCGACGTACAAAAAACCCCGGCGACCGGAGCACATGCTCGAGCGTTTGCCCTGAGTTCGTCTGGTTTCCGGGAGGCGCCCCTCCCGCGGCAGGAAAAATCGTCCAGGGGGTGAACGGATCCCCCCGCCAGCCTGCCCAAGACGAGACGTGACGACCCCCGAACCCGCCGCGCCCCCTCTCGGTTCCTTCGCCAGCCTCTACCAGGCCTACGCCGCCCAGCTCCCGCACTGGTTCCGTCGGCTCCGTGTCCCGGCCGTCAGCACCGCCGATGCGGAACAAGAGGTCTGGCAAGCCGTCACCGAGGCCCCCGAGAGCATCCCGACGAGCCCCACCGAGGCCCGGCGCGCACTCTTCGATCTCGCCGTGCGCGTCGCCCAGAACCACAGGCGCCGCGAGGCGCGGAACGCGGCCCGCCGAAGCGCCGTCGCGGTCGACGACATCGAGTCCGACCGGCCAAACCTCGAAGAACAAGCGGCCGTCGCGCTCGCGTTGATCGAAGCGCTCGAAGAGCTCCGCGACGAGGCGACACGCCGCATGGTCCTTGCAAACAAGGTCCTCGGGTACACGGAGCCCGAGATCGCCGCCCGGTTCGGCATGCCCGTGAACACGGTGCACAGCCGCATTCGGCGGGCCTGCGTGCAGCTCGCCAAGCGCCTCCGCGCGAACGACGCGCGCGAGGAGCGGCGCGGCGTCCTGCTCCTTCCCGGCGCGATCGTGTTCGATCCGGAGATCCGCGCCGCGATGGCCGCGATCCTGTCCGTGGACGGTCGTCTCCCCTCGTTCGGCGGAGGCGGGCCCGGGGACCCGCCGCCCCCACCTCCGCCGCCTCCCCCGCCCGTGCCGAAAGCTCCCGGGCTCGCCTCGAGCCCCACGACCGCGTCGAACCTCGCCGCCCTGGTCGTGCTCCTCCTGCTCGGGCCTGCGTGCGCGGCGGCGCTGGTCTTCCTCTTCCTCGGGCCCCCCGAGCGCCCCGCGCTCGCCCGCGGCGGTCTCTTCGTGCCGACCCCGCGCATCGATTTCGGCGAGCCACACGAGAGCGCGCATGCCTCCGCGACGCCGCCCCCGACGCTGCCGACGAGCGCTCCGACCTCGACGCCCTCCACGCGCGCGCCTCGCCCCGAGACGTTGAGCGACGAGGCGCGCCGCGCTCTCCGCCTGGATCGACCTGCGTTCACGCACACGCGGGGCGAGTAACACGCCGTGGATTTCCCCGGGCCCTTTCTGGCGCCCGGGGCGGGAATCCCGACGGCGCGCGGGCTCCTGCACTTCATCGCGCCTGCAAGGTGATGCCATGTCGAACGAAGCCCAGACCATCGACGACACGACCGAGGCCCCCGAGCTCACAACCGAATTCGCCATCGGGAGCGACGGCCATCTCTATGTCAGCGCGGAGAGCCTACCGCCCGGGGCTTTGGCCGGGCGCAAGCAGTTCGTCGGATACGAACTCACGAGCAAGGAGGCAAGGCAAGTCTGGGAGACGCTCCATCGGCTCGCGTTCAACGCGACGCAACCCCTACGCGCCCGCCGTTGAGCTTTCGAAGCCCCCGCGAGGGTTCGTCCTGGATACGCTCTCGCTCGATGACCCTCGCGCGGTTCGTGTTCGTCCTGGTCCTCGTGCTCGTCGGCGGCGTGTCACGCGCCGACGAGCCCCCGGGCCCCCCGAGCCGCATCGATCAAGCGGCGCGATTTGCAGAACTCGTGCGCGAGGGCGACCGCGCCCGCGCCGCGGGGCGAACCTCCGCGGCCGTCCAGGCGTACAGCGAAGCCCTTCGTATTCGTGACGATCCCGCGATCGTGGGCCGCCTCGGGCTCGTCGCCCTCGAAGGGGGCGCGACGGCCGAAGCGGTGAGTTATCTGCTCCGCGCCATCATCGATGGGCACGACGTCCCACCTGCCGAGCGGCGCAGGATTCAGGACGCCTACGAACGCGCGCGCCCGCAGGTCTGCCGCGTCGACGTCGCGCTGAGCCATCTCGGGGCCGATGTGCTGATCGATGGCGAGCTGGAGCGCGCGTCGTCCACCGCGGGCGAGTTTTACGTGTTCACGTCGCCGGGGCGGCACGAGGTGCGCGCGACGCTCGGGGGGTTTCATGATGCCATCGAGACGATCGACGCCCCCAAGGGCGGGCGCGTGCGGGTCTCGCTGGTGCTGACGCCCCTCCCCCCGCCGAGCCCGCCGCCGGCTCCCGAGGCGCCCGCGACGTCGAAGCCGGCGAGCCCGGCCCCGAGTTCCCCGTGTCCCGCGCCGAACTCGAAGCCACCAGCCCCGAGCGCCCCGAACTCGAAGCCCCGGCGATGGAGCCCGGCCTTCGGTGCGACGTCCATTTACGGCGCGCTCGCCCCGCTCCCTACGTTCGGCTTCGTCGCTTCCTCGGAGTGGCCGTTTGGCGAGGTCTTCTCCGCCCGGCTCGACATCCGCGTAGCCAAATCGGCACGTGATGTGGAGGGCGCGGCCATCCGTGGCGTCATCCTCGGCGCCTGGCCGGCCTTATGTGCGACCGCGGGCAGGTTTTCGGGGTGCCTGCTCGGGACAGCCGGCGCGATCGAGCAGTCATGGGACGACGTGTCCCTTTGGAGGCCCTTCCTCGGGTTTGGCGCGGGCGGCACGGGGAGGCTCATCTCTATCGGCCCTGCTGAACTACGTTTGTCCGTGGACGCTGCGATCCTGCTGGACAACTACCCGATTCTCCTAGCAGGCGGCGTCAAACTATGGACCGGCCCCCCACTCCTCGGGAGTCTCAGCGCGCTGGTGGTTTTTCCGGGGCATTGACCTGGGTTTGTCCCTCATGGTACGGTGCTCCCCATGTATCACAAGTTGTCCGGTTTCATCGTGCTCGGCATCCTGCTCGGAGCCCTCATGGGCGCTGTCGAGGGATGCGGTTCTGAACCGTTTGTGTTCCCGTGCGACCCGTTGAAGCGCCCTTGCCCCGATCCGTATACGTGCATCGAGGAGGTCTGTTACCTGCCCGATGCCGGCACCGATTCGAGCAGCGGGGGGGGGCCCGCCTCCGCCATCGGATGCACCGGCCCCTGCATCCCCCACCCGCCCGACGCATGGGATCTCCGCGCGCTCTGGCACGGGCCCGCGGCCGAGGCCCCGCAGATCTGCCCCGCGCTCGGTACCGACGGAGAAACCGCGCTCCCGCTCTTCGTCGGGCGTGCGGACGTCTCCGCCCCCCCTGCGAACTGCGATACCTGCAAATGCACGGAAGCAACGGGCGCGTGCACGACGCTCCCCGAGACGATCGAGGTCCGCGCCGCGACATGCGGGGCCGCGGGCACGAGCACGCCGTTCGGCGGCCCCGACGGGTGGGACGGGTCCTGCACGAACGCAAACGCACTGGCCGCGGGCGCCATGTGCGGCGGGGCCTTGTGCGCGCAGTCGATCGCCGTCTCGCCGCTCGGCGCTCCCACGGGCGAAACGTGCGCGTCGTTCGCGGAGCCGATCCCCGTCACGCAATACGGGCTCCCTGCGCCGACGTGGGCGACAGCGGCGATCGGTTGCCTGATCCCGACGTGCAACGTGCCGAGTGCGTCTTGTCTCCCCTCGATCCGCCGCCTCCCCGACGGGTTCCAGACGTGCATCAAGCGAGGGGGGGAGCACGTCTGCCCCGCGGGGTGGAACGGCGATCGGTTCGTCGTGTACGAGGTGACGCACGAGAAGCCGGGCTGGCTGGAAGGGCGCGAATGTACGGCGTGTGAATGCGGCGCGCCCGTCGGCGGGGCGTGCCTCGCGCGCGTGCGCACCTTCGAGGATGGCGCGTGTTCGAAGCTGCTCTCGGACGACGGGATCTCGTCGGTCGTCGAGCAATGCTCGAACGTCCCGCTCGCGGGGCTCGCGATCGGCAGCAAGGAGATCACGCCGCCCGAATACCTGCCCGGCGCGTGCGCGCCGAGCGGCGGGGAGCCGAGCGGGGATGTGAAGGAAGACCCGGAGCAGGTGGTGACGTTCTGCTGTCGGCCGCCGGATACTTGAGCGGCCCACCGATGATGCTGCCCGTCGCAGAGGCACTGTGGAGTTCGAGGCACGGGAAGTCATTCGGGAGGGATACGCTGCCGCTAGAATACTCATCATGGATGCGGGCGTTGGCGCCTTCCCAGCAGCGAGGGATCTCCCAAGGTATCAGGGAAGGAGGTGGAACTCGCTGAGGGTCGGGCCGTTGGTGCCCTGCATATGGAGCGACGCCGACGTGATACCGTAGTAGGTATGGTTGAGCGGGATCTCGAGATTGGGCCCGATATGGTCACCGGATGCCGCGAGGTAGGTCGTGGTGCCGGCGGACACGTACAGGTCGAAATGCTGGACCCGGAACTCCTTCGCTGACGTCCCCGCCTTGGGCAACGGACCGGCCTCGTTGATCACCGCGCTCGAGACGGTGCTCGCCGCGGGCAGGGTCACGTTGAGCCTCGCGTTGGTGACACCGGCCGGCGCCGCCCAGCGCGTGCCGTAGTCGCCATCAAAGGCCTTGGTCGCCGCGTAGGCCGCGCTGTAGACGGCCGGGTTTCCATTCCCGTCCACGGCCGTCGCCTGCGTGGCGTGGTAGGTCGCCGCGCCGGTGCTGGGAAACGCCTGAGGAATCACGTTGGGCCAGGCGATGCCGGCGTAGTTCGCGATCTGGTTGTACACCCACCCTGCCCCGGCCGCGTCGTAGTCGTGGGCGTAGTTGGTGAGCACCACGATGGCCATCTTACGGTTTGGCCAGATGGCGACAATGGACCAGTTGGATCCATTCGAGCCCGTGTGCCCGAGTTCGAGCCCGCCTGCCCTGTTGTTCACATTGACGGCAAAGCCAGGGCTGTAGTTGCTCCCCTTCACGGCGGTGCGGATCGCGTCCCGCGCGCTCGCCGAGTAGAAGTGCGTCGCGTCCTGCGGGCGCCACAAGGACATGTGGGCGAAGCGCGCGACGTCCTCGATCGAGGCGCTGACGCCGTCCACGGGGCTGCGCAGCCCCACGGCCGCGGAGTCATGCGGGATGGGGGCGCCGCTCCCGCTCCAGCTATGCTCGACGGCGTCGGGCGTCCACTTGGCGTGGGTCATTCCGAGTGGCGCGAAGAGCAGGGCCTCCATCAGGTCCTCGTACGCGTTGCCCGTCGCCCGCTCCATCATCGCGACGGCGAGGATATGGCTGCCGTCGTAGCTGACCCCGGTCCCGGGGGAGAAGAGGGGGGTATCCAGGACCGCGTCGTGGGCGTAGTTGAGGCGGCGGGTGACCAAGTCCGGCACGGATGCATAATCGTCGGCGGCGTCGCCGACATGGTTCACGTGGGCCATCGTATCATACGGCGTGCCGCTCGTATGCGCCGAGAGCTGGGCGGCGGTCACCGTGAGGTAAGAGAACGACGGCACGCTGAGGAAGAGATCCGGCAGCGAGGCGGCGAGCGTCGTATTCCACGACAGGTTGCCGAGGTCGACCTCCTTCGCGAGCAGGGCGCCGGTCAGCGCCTTGGACACCGAGCCGAGCTGAAAGGCGTCTGTCTCCTGGAGCGGAACCTCCACGACGCTGTACCGGAACCGGACGCCACGCGCGGCAAGGTAGATGTCATTATCGATGATCACCGCCGCGGCGATGCCGGGGATCTCTGGGTAGGCGCTGCGCGCGTCATTGAGCAGCGAGGCCATCGTCGGGTCATTGTGATGAATGACCGGGCTCTCCGCGCGGCTCGGCGATGCGGCGAGCAGGCAGACGGCAGCCGCGCCGGCTGCGGCCAAGGTCCGATAGAAAGAGCTGCGCTCGATCGAAATACGTTTCATGGTCGATCTCGTGTGAAAAAGGGGAGCCCTCGAGGGGACGCTGGGGCGGGCCGGGTCGTTCTACGTCGCACAGGCGGCCGTGCTGGAGCGCATCGCAACGCGCATGCCAGCGCGGCTTGCGCGTTCCCGGCGATTCGTCGCGCGGCGCCGGCCAGCGCTGTCTCCCGGGAGACAGGTTCTGTCTCCCCCCGAGGGAGACACGCCGGAGAGCCAGCCGTGGTAGGCGCGAACGAGTGTCTTGCCGGAAGACATGAGGTGTCTTCCGGCAAGACACAAAACGTCTCGCCGGAAGACATCTTCTGGCGGTACTCATTCAGGGGAAAGTCACGGCCCGAGCCGCGGCGATGGCTGCGGGAGCACGCTCCGGCCGGCGAGCGCGGAGGTAGCGCGCACGCCCCGGGGATGTACGGGCCCAGGCAGGCCGTGCGTCATGGCACGTGGAAGCCGCCGCCGGTGAAGCGGGCGCCTTGAATGGCGCTGCCCCGTGGACGGGTGCTGGTCAGGGACAATTTGCGAGGTTCGGGGTTTTGTAGTCGATCTGGGTGTACAACTGGCCGGCCGTGCCGTCGCCACCGATCCCGTACACATCGAAACTCACGTAGTTCTCGGTCGACGCGAAGCCGTACAGGCTGCAATCGCTCATCGCGAAGCTCACGCCGCAACCCAGGATGACGAGCTGGTTTGCCGCATTGAAGCCAACGGCGGGCGTCGCATAGAACTTCTTGCCGTAGCTGCCTGCCTCTGCGGAGTTGTCGGGCGTGGTGTCGGCCGCGCTCAACGTGCCGCCGCTCGATGTGCTCGTGCGGACGGACACCGTGATGTAAGAATTGAAGCAATTGGTGATCTTGTCGGCGCTATACGCTCCCTCGAACTGGGAGAAGTCCGCGAAAGCGTTGAAGCTGGCCCACTTGGCCGCCGTGCTCTGCACCTTGTGGATGATGAGGACGTCGCTGGTCCAGCCGGCCGACGAGGACCAGGGGGGGAACGTGGACATGGTGTAGAGCGGAGTGATGAGCGCCTCTTCCGCCTCGTCCACGCGCTCACCCGAGGCGAACTCGTCCGAGGCGAGCTCGCCCGAGGCGTCCGCCGCGCAGCCTGCCACCCCGAGGGAGGTCGCCCCCAGGATCATCATCATCGTCATGGTCCAACGGTTCATGAAACGGTCCTTTCGACGCGTCAGAGGTACCGACCCTCTGGCGACATGGCCGAAGCGCAAGCATCCGTGTCCTGCGCGTGGCTTCGAGGAGGCTTTTCAAGTTTGATGCCAACCGGGCGGGAGCGATTTCCCTGACGAAAATGGGTGGGCGTGGGCCCAGGCGCCGGGCCCGCCCTACGAGGTACGGGCTTCCGCCTCAAGGGTCTGGGGGTTCAGGCTCGAACCCTTGTTGCTCGTGACCCTCGGGGCTCATCGAACCATTGGCTGGCACCATTTCCTTTGAGAATGGGCCATTCCTCGTGCTTCTCGCCCTCATCGGGTGGCTCGTGGCGCTCGTCGTCGGGGGCGCCCGCCTCGTCGAGGGCCAGGCGTCCTGACGCCCGGCGGAAGCGAGGCTGGAATGGTGCTCCGTCGCGTCACTTCACCGACGTTCCGCGCTATACGAGGCAGCTTATGGATGCGGAAGCGCACGTCGGGAGCATCATCTCTGGCAAGTACCGCGTCGAGCGCATCCTCGGCCGCGGCGGCATGGGCGTTGTCGTCGCCGCGAGGCACCTCCACCTCGGCGAGCGCGTGGCCATCAAGTTCCCCCTCGCGCGGATGATCCTGCGCAGCGACGTCGCGGCGCGCCTCGCGCGCGAGGGGCGCGCCGCCATGCGAATCCGCAGCGAGCACGTCGCCCGGGTCTTCGACGTCGGCGCGCTCGCGACCGGCGAACCCTACCTGGTCATGGAGTACCTCGACGGCCAGGACCTCGGCGCGGCGCTCGCCAGGGGCGGACCGCTGCCGATCGACGCGGCCGTCGCGTACATCCTGCAGGCCGCGGAGGCGCTCGCCGAGGCGCACGCGCTCGGCATGGTGCACCGCGACATCAAGCCCGGGAACCTCTTCCTCGTCCGCCGCGCCGACGGCTCGCCCCTGGTGAAGGTCATCGACTTCGGCATCTCCAAGCGCGTCAACGTCGCGGCCGACGGCGCGGACCTGCATCTCACCGAATCGAACGCGATGGTAGGTTCGCCGCTGTACATGGCGCCCGAGCAGATGCGCACGTCCCGCAAGATCGACGCGCGCGCCGACCTCTGGGCCCTCGGCGCCACCCTGTACACGCTGCTCACCGGCGCGCCCCCCTTCCCGGCGAAGTCGATCCTCGAGATCCACGAGCTCATCCTCCGCGGCGCGCCGCCGCTCCGCGACGCGCTCCCGGGCGCGCCACCCGCGCTCGAGGCAATCGTCCAGCGGTGCTTGCAGCCCGATCCCGCGGACCGTTATGCCGACGTGGCCGAGCTCGCCACGGCGCTGGCCGACGTCGCGCCGGAGCACGCGCGCACCTCCGCGCAGCGCGTCGCGCTCATCCTCGCCACATCCGCGGTCCCCGAGGACGCGCCGATCGACGAAGCCGCGGCCGAGCCCTCTTCCTCGACCTTCGATGGCACGGCAAACCCCTCCACCACCGGCCGGGGGACCGCGCCCTCCGCCGAGCCGTCATGGGCCGACGCCCCCCGGCAGGAGCGCAACAGCGCCGCATTGCCGGCCGCCGCCGAGCAGCAGGTGACAACCTCGCCGGTGGCGGGCGCACCGTCGGTCCCTCCGCGGCGCTCTGCGGCGTCGCGCGCGCTGGTGATCGCCGCCGTGGCCGCGGCCGCGGTCATCGGCGCCACGGTGGAGGCAAAACTCGCCGCGGGTCACACCTCTGCGCCGACGGCGTCTGCAGCGCAGGACGCCGATCTCAGCGCCATTCCCGGCGCGGCCGAGAGCGCGACGATAAGCATCCGATCCGCGCTGCCGATCGCGCACGTGCAGACCGAATGCGCGAAGATCGCGGCCGCCGACTGTCGGTACACCAAAGACTTCCCCACGGTCGCGGCCTTCGACGGCGATCACGGGACGTTTTGGGCCGCGCCCTACGACGTGACAAGCTCGACACTCACCGTCACCCTGCGCGCGCCGAGCACGATCTCGGCCGCGGTGCTCTTCGAGCGCGGCCCGCTGCCAAAGCGGGTGATCTCCGGCACGGTGGTGCAGCTCGTGTGGGAGGAGCTCGAGTTCCGCGTGCGCGGCTGGGAGCTGTGGCTCTCCAACGGCACGAACGAGTGGCAGGTCGCGTCTGGAAAGGACATCGGTCCTCGACGGGAGATTCGGCTCGACCAGCGCTACCACGATATCCAGCGCGTATGGCTCAAGATGGAGAGCACCGACGGACCGAGCCTCTACGAAGTTGAATTCGTGCCCTAGCCCGATACCCGTGCCCCCGTGTCTTGCGGAGCCCACCTCCGTCGGATAGCGTGCGGCCGCATCCGCGCCGCATGCCAAGAGCCCCCGCCGGAACCCTCGATCACTCCACCCTCCCGCCCACGAGCCTCTCGGATCCTGGAGCCTCCCACGCCGGGCTCGAGATGGATGGGCTGGTCATCTTGTGGTCAAGGCACGAGCCGGCCCGGATCGGAGAGGCGCTGCTGATCCCCACGGGCGACCCTGGCCCGTGGATCTTCGGGCGGGGCGATAACCGGCTCGGCGAGGCGGAGCGGCGCGTCTTCCTCGTGCGCCAGCGCCCAGGCGCGCTCGTGCCGACGGGGCCGCTCGTATGTCCGCGGATCTCGCGGGCGCAGCTTCGCCTGGGATCGACCGCGAGCGGCGGGCTCGAGATCGAGAATGTGGGCTCGTGCCCGCTGGTGTACGGCGGGCGCGAGGTGACCCACGCCTCCGTCGCGCCGGGGGAGGTCATCGAGCTGCGCAACGAGCTGCTCCTGCTCTGCGTCCACCGCGCGCCCATCCGCCCCGCGCAGACCGAGGATCTCGACGTCCCGCTCCACGCCTTCGGCGAGGCGGACGCCTTCGGCATGGTCGGCGAGAGCCCGATCCTCTGGGACCTCCGCCACCGTATCGCCGCTGTCGCGCGCCACCACGCGCATGTGCTCATTCTGGGCGAGAGCGGCTCCGGCAAGGAGCTGGTGGCCGGCGCGATCCACGCGCGATCGGCGCGCGGCCGACGCCCTTTGGTCTCGCGCAACGCGGCCACCATCCCCGAGGGCCTGGCCGACGCCGAGCTCTTCGGCAACCAGCGCAACTACCCGAACGCGGGCATGCCCGAACGCCATGGCCTGGTGGGCGAGGCGCACCAGTCGACGCTCTTCCTCGACGAGTTCGCCGAGCTGCCGCAGGCCCTCCAGGCGCACCTGCTGCGGGTCCTGGATGAGGGCGAATACCAGCGCCTCGGCGAGTCCACGACCCGCCGCTCCGACCTCCGCGTCATCGCGGCCACGAACCGCCCCGAGAGCGACCTCAAGCCGGATGTGCTCGCGCGGCTGAAGATCCGCATCACGTTGCCCAGCCTCAACGCGCGGCGCGAGGACATTCCTCTGCTGGTGACGCAGCTCCTCCGGCGGCACGCGACGTCCGACCCGGCGATCGCCGAGCGGTTCTTCCCCGGCGGCGATCCGCGCGAGGCGCCGCGCGTCTCGCCCGTCCTGATGTCGGCTTTCGTTCAACGTCGTTACACGACCCATGTGCGCGAGCTCGACGCCCTGCTCCTTCGCGCGGTGCTCGAGGGGCGCGGGCGCTACGTCGAGCTGCCTCCCGAGCTCAAGGGCGACGTCGACCAGGCCGCGACGTCGAGCCCGCGCGGCGCGCCTGACGCGCTGACGCAGGAGGAGCGGGCGCGTCTCGCGCTCCTGCGCAAGCACCGCTTCAGCCCCACGGCGTGCGGCCGAGATCCTGCGTACCAGGGCAACCGGCAGCGCGCGGATCTGCACCTCCGGCAGCTCATCTGCCGGGCGCTGCGGATCGCCGCATGGGACATCGATCGCGCTGCGGCGCTCCTCGCCGGGAGCGAGGCGCGCGCCCTCGAGGCAAAGGTCCGCGCCCGGATCGCGGCATTCGTGTCGAACCTGCGCGCGCGCCTCGAGGACACGGCGACCGAGAAACAGCTCGAGCGCTCGCTCACCGAGGAGTGGAAGGGCGGCGCCGACGGGGTGCTGGAGGTGCTCGCGGCGCTGCGTGCGGGCAAACTCGACGCCTCAACGGTCGGCGCGCTGGACGAAGGAGCGGACTAAAGGCATGCGTCAGCGTGGCCGCGAGCTGCGCCGAACTCGGGGCGAAGCGGAACGCGTAGCCGTCGGGCACGTCGCACACTTCAAGGTGTGCAGAGCGAAAGGCCGCAAGCACGGTGCGACGGCGCTCCTGAAGCTCACGACCACTCAACAGGCAGGCCACCGGAACATGCGTTGTCGTCGGGCAGCAGGTATCCACGGGATCGGGTTCCTCCCCCCTCGTCACCTATCGGTACCGATACATGGGGGCAAGTCCACGTTTTTCGAAGGGCTTGCGGACTTGCACCACAAGCCCTTCGCCTGCAAGCACGGAAGCCGCGCGCCCCTAGGTCCAGCGTGTCCCATGGGGTTACGAAGGGACCTGTTGTATTGAGCCGTTTGTTCGGACCGATTGGAGTTGCGTGAAATCCTTTGGCGAACGAAAGGCTCGACCGCACGTCGGACACTGTACGATTCGAGGCAGTGCGCATACGTCGCTTCCGGGCTAGGAGCGGGCCGCATGAACATTCGTGGTGCGGTTCTTGGTTGCTTGTTCCTTACGTCTCTCCTCGTTGCGTGTGGCGGGGACTCGAACGAGGGATCGGGCTCGGAGGGCGGCGGCGGGACCTCGTCAGGCGTACCGTCGTGCGCCGACGTCTGCGCGGCCATCGGAAAGCAGTGCGGGCAGGTGCCCCCGAATTGCAGCGATGTCTGCCCGATGCTGTCGGATGAGGGCAAGGCGTGCGTCGTGAACGCGAGTTCATGCGCAGCCATCGACGCCTGCGGGAGCAGCGGCTCGACGACCAGCGGAAGCAGCAGCTCGAGCAGCGGAGGCAGCAGCTCGTCGAGCGCGAGCAGCGGATCGGGGGGCTCGGGGGATGTTTGCGCGGCCTGCAAATCGGACGAGTTTTGCGTGAAAAGCTCGTCGGTCGCGTCCGAGGTCGGTTGCGTCGGCCTCCCGCTCGATTGCAACGACGGGCTCTGCCAGTGCCTGATCGCGAAGGGGTGTTCGCAGGGCGGCAAGACGTGCTCGGGTAGCATCGTCGAATGCCTCTGATGCGCGCGACGCCGTGACGAAGGGGCCATCGGGCCCCTTCCTTCGGCGAATCCCCCCTTTTGCCCGCGCAGCCACATGGCCCTCGTGGGGCCGCTTCAGGGCCGGAGACGATGTCAGGGCGCCATTGCGCGAACGCCCGAGAGTCATCGGCGGCTCCTCCAGCCCCCTTGGCCCATCCCCCACCTTCCTGTAACCTGGCCCTCCCCTGTTATGAACAACCCGAACCTCCCCAGCGCCGTCATCGAGGTCGAGGACGACAACCACGCCGTCGGCGCCGGCATGCAGCAGGCGCTCGTGTATGCCGAGCTCCTTGCCTGAGGACACACGCCATGGGCTGGGCCACCGGATACATCACCAAGCTTCGCGCCGGCGAGGTCGTCTCCTTCCGCCCGCGGGGCAACTCCATGGCTCCGCGGATCGAGTCCGGTCAGCTCTGCACCGTGGAGCCCGTCGATCCACGCGACCTCCACCCCGGTGACATCGTCCTCTGCAAGGTCCGCGGGACCGAGTATCTCCATTTCGTCAAGAGCGTGCAGGATGGGCGGTTCCAGATTGGGAACGACCGAGGGCACATCAATGGGTGGATCGGGCACAATGCGATCTTCGGGCGGCTCGTGAAGGTGGAGCCGTGAGGGGAAAGTGGCACAATTGCAACGAGACGGCTGTATTCAATCCGTATCGTTGAGATGCAGACACTGTTCTTCCCCCGCTCCCGTGGACAAACCGACTATGCCGCAAACGCGGCCACTTGTGCTCGCAATTCGAACTCGACCGGGCTCAAGTACCCGAGGTACGAGTGCCGCCGGGCGTGGTTGTAGAACCGCTCGAGGATCACACCCAGGGAATCGTGGTCCATGTGCGGCGGAGCAAGACGGACCAGGAGGGGCGCGGACACGTGATCGCGGTGCATCGAGGACAGGAACTCTGCCCGGTGGCGGCGGTCGAGGCGTGGATGGCGACATCGGGGGTGCGTCGGGGGTGGCTGGTTCGGAAGGTGGACCGCTGGGGGCACGTCGGGGACGGACGGTGGCGCGGCTCCTGAAGCGGGCGGCGCTCCGGGCGGGACTCGATCCGGAGCGAGTGCGGCGGCTCGCGGGGCACTCGTTTCGAAGCGGGCATGTGACGGCGGCCGCCGGTGCGGGGGCAGGGCTCGCGGAGATCGCGAGGGTGACGAACCACCGGAGGCTGGATCAGGTGCGGGAGTACATCCGGGAGGCGGAGGCTTTCAGGGTGAATACGTTAGCGGCAGTGCTGTAAGTTCGAGCGGATGCGGCTTTGCGGTCACTTCGTACCCAGCCGCATCACGGCGCCGATAGCCGAAATGCGCGTCAGCATGAAATCATCGGACAGTGATGGATGACTCGGCTGCTTCTCGAGCAGGATGCTTAGCTGCAAGTTGCCGCCGCTCTGCTCGGACCAACGGCGGAACTGGGCCATAGGTACGGCAATTCGGATTGTCTCGATACGGCCATTCTGGTTCCCAGCGTCCTTCAGCCGCCCGATTTCATGGCCATTCAGATGAACGGGGTGCCCCTTCCACGCACCCCAGGTCTCGAGCTCCCGGGTCTCGAAGTGCAGCGCGACCACGGTTGCCTGATCATCCAGCCAAGTCACCGCTAGAGGAAGGGTAAGATTGTAGCCAATGTAGACACCGTCTTGAAATACCGACGGATTATCGCCGAGGTGGTAGCGGCAGGAGGTTACAATTATGTCGCTCACGGACCGTCTCCTTGGCTGAGGCTTTTGGGGCCCCTCGTGGGCAAAAGCTAGCTTACGACGGCTTGCTGAGCGAGAAGAGACTCGTTGGGGAGATGTTGGGGATAGGCCATGTTGTCCGCAGTGGGGTTTTCCACGCCGGACGAAAGGTTCTCGGGGCGGTTGCGAGCGCTCCGTCTTGCCACCATACGGGCAACGTAGAGAACCATTCTTGCGGTTCTCGGGGGAGGCAAGGATGATGACGCGGTTTGCCATTCACGGACTCATCTTCTCATCCGTGGTGTTTCTTCCGGCAGTAGCCGATGCGGGGAAGGCGGCCATCGTCGTACAATTTCCCGATGGCCGTGTGCGCACCGAGTGCGTACACTTCTCTGAAGCAGAGATTACGGGGCACGACCTCATGGAACGCTCCTCTTTCGCGTACACATCGCAGGGCCATCCCGAACTTGGTGCGGCTATTTGCAGCATTGAAAGCACTGGATGTAGTTATCCGGCGGAGCCTTGCTTTTGCCGGTGCCCAGGCAATGGAAGCTGCACGTACTGGTCCTACTGGACACTGGATGAGGCCGCGCGATGGGTATACTCGCAAGTCGGCGCATCGAGTCGGCGTGTGCGCGATGGATCGGTTGACGGATGGAGATTTGGGGACGGTGCTGCTCCCCCTGTGAGTACAACGTTTGGTGCCATCTGTCGGTAAAAGCAGCCGTCTGGGGTCGTCCGCCGCCGCGCCCCTGTTGCTATTTTTTGCCGCCGCTTTTGTGAAACGCACATCCTGCTCAACTCCTCCATGCAGCATTCCGCTGTTTCAGCCATGCCACGCGCGCGCCGCAGCCTCGGATCCCCTTCATTGGCTCTTCCGGACGGGGGAAGATCATTTGCGGCATAGTCGGTTTGTCCACGGGAGCGGGGGAAGATCAGCATCGAGGGCCCCCAGAAAAAAGTATCAGTAATCGAAGATGACGAGATCCACGCCGAGCTCGATCGTCTTCGCCACCCAGCCCTTGAGCACCTCGATGAACTCGCCGCCCTCGCGGTCGTGCGCGGGAGGGATCTTGGCGGCGAGCGCTGCGAGCCGGTCCCGGGGGATGATGGTCAGAAGCGGGTACTCCGGGGTGTTGGGAATGGGAAGGGGCCAGGTTTGATCGGGGTAGTTGAGGTCCGGGCTGTCGACGTCGTCGATGCCAAAGATCGCCTTCATGCTGCGTACCTCGCCCGGGAGCCGGGTCCCGAGCGTGTGCATCAACGCCACCACCGCGTAGGCGTACTGCGACGGCTCGTGATCGCCGATGGCGCCGGCGAGGACTTCGTCGAGCGCGCCCGCGCTCGGATCGTCGATCGTCGCGAGATACTGGCTGTACCGTGCCGAGAGGACGCGCGCACGGAGGCCCGCGTCGTTCGAGCCCCATGCCGCTTTCACCCGATCGATGTCGACGGCGACCGCTGTGGTGTTGCTTCCCATGCACGGCACATATCACGAAGCGGGGGCGGATGGCCTCGTCGGGTCGCCCTCGACGTGCGCTCAGGTGGATGCGCCGGGAGCCACGCCGCGGCCCTGGCCGCTAGCCGCTCGAAATCCACGTGAGCACCTCCGAAAACACACGATCCCCTTCCGCCAGATTGCCGTGGGTACACCCGGGCATCTCGAAATACGACGACCGGAGGCCCGCCCCTTCGAACATCCGCGCCGCGCGCTTCATGCGCCCCGGAACGTCGAACGAGCAGGACATCGTCGCCACCACGCGAGCCCCCTTCAGCGGATCGAGCCGCGGATCACGCGGGGAGCCGATGAGCACCACGCGTGGATAACGTTCGGGCGACGCCTTCACCAGGTTCTCGATGAGCGTCGCGCCCAGCGAATAGCCGATCAAAACGATATCGGCGGATGCCGGCGTCGCGTGACCGGCAGCGGCGAGCGCCGCCTGGATGCGCGGCTCCTCGTGGCTTGGATCCGAGGTGATGCTGCGAAAATCCTGGGCGTTCCCACACGGCCGATCGCCGTCGATCGCAACGGCTCCGCCGTGGGCGCGCGCCGCTTCTGCAAAACCCCATAGGTAGGCGCCCGCATTCGAACAAACGCCGGGCAAAAAGACGATGCGCGGCGGGCGCCCATCCGCGCTCTTCACGATCGACGCCGGCAGGTCGCCAGGCACAGGGAGCATTTCGACGACGGCCGGGCCCGCGGGTGCGCTGGCAGCGCCCGGTGGAGGCGCGGAGGGGCCCGCCGGTGGGCCGGAGGCGTTCGCGCTCGCGGAGCCCGCCGCGCTCGCCGAACCCACGGCACCGACCGCGCCCGCGACCGCCGCGCCTTGCGGCGCCGCCGCCGTGGCCGCCTCGGGCGCACGCGCATGATCGGGACCGAGCAAGCCGTCGCGCCCCGCCTCCGTGCAGCTCGCCGCACAGGGAAGCGCAACCGATAGGAGCACGAGCAAACGTTTGGTGAACCGTGACGACGAAGGCACGAGCGGGTGAGGCGGCTTCATGGGGCCTTCCTCCATCGCGCGGCAGACCCAAAGTGTGACGCCGGTCCGCGGCTCCGACACGCCGGCGCCGGCAACCACCGAAGCGCCCCGCTTCCCCGTGCCCGGAGGTGAGCATGAGCTCATCTCATGCGATCACGAAGACAGGAGAGACACGACGCTCCTCGCCGTCGCCTTCGCGGAGGAAGGGTTCTGGCCCGTCACCAATCTCCCATCGACAACGACCTTCGAGAGAAACGGGACGATGCTCTTCTCGTATCGCGCGCCGCGCGCGCGCATCTCCGCCTCGGCGTTGTAGGGCACCATCTTCGCCACGCCGGCGAGCACTTCCTCCCACCACGAATACCCCGTGACGCGCCGTCCTGCGACGAGGAGGCTTCCGTCCGAGAGCTTCGTGTTGAGCAGGCCGCAATAGCCGTGGCACACCGAAGAGACGACCCCTCCATGCTCGTAGATGTCGCGCGTGAGAGCTTGGAGCGCCTCGTCGTCGGGGAAGTCCCACATGACGGCGTGGCCGCCGGTGAAATAAATCGCGTCATAGGCTGCGGCGTCGATCTCGTCGGGCCGAGCCGTGGACGACAGCAGCGCCGACCAGGTGGGATCTGCCCAGCGCGCTTTGGCAGACGCGTCGAGGAGCGGCCACTTGAGCGAACGGGGCTCGAGAGGTGTCCGCCCTCCCTTCGGGCTGACCAAACGCTGTTCGTAGCCGCACGCGGCGAAGACGTCATAAGCATGCGTCAACTCCGAGAGCCACAAGCCGGTCAGCGTCGACCGACCAGCATAGTGGTCCACGTTGCTCACGACGTGGAGAATGCGCTTGGTCTTGCTCATTTGCCCCATCCGAACAGCCGCATGAGCCGTCCGCCGACAGCCATCTGGCTGCGCAGATAGCCGCTGTACTTGGGCAGGTCGTCGGCGGCGTCGCTCAGCCTCCGGTGGTAGAAAATGTGCATCACCGGCGGCGGGAGGAGCTCCTGCCGTTTGAAGGTGATGCTCGGAAGGAACATGATCTTCGCCGGGCCGAAGCCAACGAATTCGATCGCGGGCTTGCCGCACGTCTTGCAGAGCCCGCGGTTGATGTTCGGGGGCGGGCGGTACTTCTTGAACGCAATCTGGCTCATGTCGTTCACGTCGACGTGCTTGGCGCGAAGCACCGTCACGTCGGCAAACGGCTTGCCGTTGTAGGCTTGGCAGATCGTGCAGTGGCAAAAGAAACGTACGGCCGGCGCTGCACCGACCTCGAATTGGCAAGCGCCGCATTCGCAGGCCGCTTGCTGTTGCTGGAGCGTCTCTGTCATGGCCGATGTCCGCTGGTTGGGGGGACGTGAACTTTGCGCTGAGACGTCCCGATGAAGGAAGTGATAGGATTTCATGCACCTCGATGCATCGCGTGCATGATCGCTTCGACACGATGGACCTCAACCTGCTCCGCGTCTTCGAGGCCGTCTTCCGGGAACGGCACCTGACGCGGGCGGCGCGCGTGCTCGCGCTGAGCCCTTCGGCGGTGAGCCATGCGCTGCGAAGGCTCCGGGAGCACCTCGACGACCCGCTCTTCGCGCGAGAAGGGACCGAGATGGTGCCCACGGCGACGTGCCTGCGCATGGCGCCCGCGCTCGTCGAACAGCTAGCGCAGTTGCGCGGGCTCCTCCATCGGTGGGGAGCGTTCGAGCCTTCCACGACGACGCTGATGTTTCGCGTCGGGATGCCCGACTCCATCGAGCCGATGCTCCTGCCTCAGCTCCGGAGCGCGCTCGCAACGGTGGCACCACTGGCCACGCTGGCGAGCGTCGCGTACCAACGCTCCGCCATTGCGCGTGAACTCGCGTCCAGACAGATCGACCTCGCCTTTGATGTCTTCATGCCGGTCCACGAGCCGGTACGACACCGTCGCGTTCTGGACGACGACCTCTGCCTCGTCGTGCGAGAGGGGCACCCCCTTCGGCGGAAGCTTTCGGTCGCGCAGTACGTCGCGGCGTCTCACGTCCTCGTGTCGAGTCGAGCGACGGGGCTCGTGCTCGAGGATCACGCGCTGCGGAAACTCGGCGTCGAGCGGCGCGTGGTGGTGCGCTGCCAGAGCTACGACTCGGCGTTCCGCGTGGTCGCTCACTCGGACGACGTGCTGACCGCGCCACGACGCTTGACGGGCGAGGTCGGGAAGGTCCACGCGCTCTCGCGACGCGCGTTGCCGTTCGCGTTGCCAGCCGTGCAGCTTCACCTCTACTGGCACGCGCACGCAGAGTCGGACCCGGCAAACATGTGGCTCCGCGGGTTCGTGGAGGAGGTCGCCAATACCGGTTCGGCCTGACGTTGCGAGCCCAGCGAAGGGGCACCGCGGCAGAGCTTGACGCCGCGGTGGGTTCCTGCCCTGCTGCCCGCCGAAAACAATGCACGCGCGTCCCCTGCCCCGGCTCCTCTCGATCGCCATTGCCGTCTCCGCATGCGCGAGCAGCCCGGCGCCCCCTTCGCCGCCTCCCCTCGTTGCGGCGGCCGCCTCGACGCCGCCGCCCCAAACACCCGCGCCTCCGCCCGACGACACGCCGCCCTTCGAGCTCTCCCGGGTGGATCTGTCGCCCGAGGGGACGCGCCTCGTCGCATGGCAGGGTGGGGCTCCCGTGGGGACGTCTGCACCGCTCTGCGTGGTGCATCTCGCGTCGCAGACGCCGGTGTGCATGTCGCTCCGTCCCAGTGACCCGCTGGACGCAGATCCGAAATTCTCCGCCCGCGGCACGTACCTCGCCATACGCACCCGCAGCGGCCTGTCGGTTCGGGAGACCTCGCGCTTGCGAACGACCTTCCACAAGGGTCTCGCGAAAGGCGAAGAGGCGCGCGCCTTCAACCAGAGCCCGAACGAGCGCCTGCTCGCCTGGGTCGACGCCCGCGGCGCGGCGCGCGTGCTCGATATCACCACCGGGGCCGAAATCATGTCCTCTGCGTTCGGCGGGCCTGTCGAGAGAGGGCGTGTCCTCTGGAGTGGCGACGAAAGGGTGGTCCTCGCAGCGGACGGATACGCTCCCCAGGTCTGGGATCTGGCGCATAAGACGGTGCACCCCGTCGACGTGCCGGGCGCGACGTGGCGCGGCTATGATGTGGAGGTCCACGGCAGCACGGGCCTCTTGGCGGGGGGTGACGGGCTTTTGGCCCAGCTCGACCTGTTCACGGGGCAGGTGACGGCGCTCGTTCGGCCGCCCGCTCCGACGAACGGACACCTCCGCGCGTCCCTCTCCACCTCGGCGTCGGGCGGGCGCTTCGCGGTGACGTTGGGCTCGCAGATCGACGTCTTCGACACGAGCCCCGCCAAGCTCGTCGTGTCGGTCCGCGTCGGCAGCGGCGAGATCATGAGCTCCCAACTGTCTGCCGACGGCACCCGGATGGGGTTCGGCCTCGACCGCACCTCCTTCGATGAAGGGCTCGTCTACGAGTCGCACGCGTTCCCGGTCGCGGCGGGCGCTTCTCCGAAGCGCATGGCCGAGACGCTGTTCGTGGGCTGGCTCGGCCATTTCCTCGTGACGGCCCAAGGCACCGAGGTCGTCGCTTTCGACGGCGACACCATGGCATGGAGCTACGACACCGGCTTCGTCTGGGCCGAGGCGTGCATGCTGGGGGGATATGCCGTCTCGGCGGGCACCGCGTTGCGCATCTTCGACCCCGCGCGCCGGAAGAAATTCGAGATGGTGATCCGCGGGGCGATCGCGTCCCCGAAGCTCTCGGCCCTCCCCGAGACGAAGCTCGCGGATCTCCCTCGCAATCTCAGCGACGTGCCCTTCTGACGGCTGCGGGCGGGTCGCTTTCTGGGGACCCGGATTCTGCGCGCATGAGCAGCCGGAACGTCACGTCTGGCAGGGCCAGTCGACGGAAGGCATTGCTGCGACCGCGGAGCAAACGACCAAAGTGGCCGAGGCTCGACGCGAAGCGGCCCACCCGGCTGCACGAACCTCGCGCGCCCGCCGTGAGAGCCGCCGCTCGCTGCCGTTCCCGAGGGGGCCGCCGAGGCCGTCATTCAAGAAGGGTGGCCATGAAGGCATGGAACAAGCACCGCATCCGTGCTCCGAAAAGTCCGGGGATGAGGCTGCCTTCGTCCTTGACGAAGCCGTCGATGGCTCGATGAATCGAAAGCACCGGTGAATTCGCGCGGCCAATCGCGCGTTTCAAAGGAGGCATCACGTGTCCACGCGCAAGAACATTTTCCAAATCAAAGAGGTCTCGACCAAGGTGAACGCTGCGGCAGGCACGCAGAAAACACCCGACTGGGAATCCTGCAGTTGCGAGTGTTCAGCAATCAAAAGGGACCTAGCGTAGCGTCGTGAAGGGAGCGGCTGCGCCCTGGACCTGCCGCACAAGGAGTTGCGCGACACCATGAGGGCGCAGCCGTTCGTTCCTCCTCCGGAATGGCAGAGGTGGCTCGTGAGCCTGAGCGAAATGCAGCATTACCTCGTCCGCCTGTACACGGACGATTGTTTTCGGATGTTGTCCCATATCGCTCCAGAAAAAACGCTTCAGATGTACACGCTCTCGCCGGAAGAGAGCCGGGCTGTCACGGAGATCGACCGCGACATGCTCGAAACGTTCGCGGCCTCTTTGAAGGGAAAACGACTCGAGCGGGTCCTGGAGAACTACCCGCTCTCAGGCCGCCTCGTCCCCGCTGCAATGGATCGTTATACCGATCGATTTTACCAGCTCTTCCCGGCGAGACCTCATGCCTCCACGCAGGAGTACCTCGCCGACTTTGGCACGTTTCTGGAAGAGGCGCTCCGGGGGGATGAGGAGGTCCCGACATACGCCGCGGAGCTCGCCCGGTATGAGCGCCTCTTTTGCGCGGCCGGGTTCCCGCCGACGCGAGCGGACGAGGACGTCGAGGACGTCGGGGCGCCCGCCGGCGACATTTCAATGGACGCCTGCCCCGCCGTGAAGAGCGGCGTTTATTTTGGCGAATTCGAGTACAACATCACGGACATCGTCGCATCGCTGCGACACGATGAGCTCCCAAGCCGCATCGAAGAGGCCCCGGGTTGGATCGTATTCCAACATCTGGCAGGGTCTTCCTCTCCGCGCGTCTTCGAGGTGAACCAGGCTCTGGGGAGCCTGCTCGACCTGTGCGACGGCGTGAGGACCGTACGAAGCATCGTCGCTGAGCTCGAACAGCAGCTTGCCATCGAGGGCCTCACGGAGGATCTGATTCAGGCGCTGGGACACATGGCGTCGATGGGGATTCTCAGGAGCTAAAGCAATGTCGCAGTCCTCCACGCATGCGATCCCTTACCTCGGCTCCGGCCTCGGATTTCGGCGCCGCATCAAATCAGACATCCTGGCGCATCGGGGCGCCATCGATTTCATCGAGGTCACGACGGAGCATTTCATGACGCCGCGCCAGCTCGACGAGCTCGCGGCGCTCCGTGTCCTCCTGCCCTGCGTGCCGCACGGGCTCCAGCTCTCGGTCGGTTCGACGGCACCGCCTACGACGGAATACCTGCGGTGTATCAAGAGAGTTCTCGAAGTGACCGGCGCTCCCTACTACAGCGATCATCTGGCGGTCACCTCCGCACCAGGCATCGATCTCGGACACCTCTCGCCGGTCGCGCTCACCCGAAAGAGCCTCGAGAGCGTCGTGCGCAACATCTCGACCGTACAGGACCACACGGGCAAGCTGTTGATTGTCGAGAATATAACCTATTTCTTCGACATCCCTGGAGGCGAGCTCTCCCAGACGGATCTCTTGAACGAAGTCGTGGAGCGCACGGGTTGCGGGCTCCTCCTCGATGCGACCAACCTGTACACCAACGCGACCAACCATGGTTATGATCCCATTCACTTCCTCGAACAGATACCGCTCGACAGGGTCATCCAGGTGCACATGGCCGGCGGCGTTCGGGCGGACGGGCTGCTCTTCGATTCGCACTCCCATGCGGTCGAAGAGGGGAGCTGGGACGTGCTTCGGGCGCTCGCGCTGCGGACCGACATCAAGGGCGTGATCATCGAGCGGGACGACAACTACCCGCCGATAGAGGAGCTGCTCCTGGAGGTGACCCAGGCGCGGGATATCCTGGAGACGGCGCGCAAGCAGAGAGAGGCGGCCTCGCGGCTCGAGTCTCCAAGGCCAAAACTTCCACGCGACGCCATGGAGGGAGTCCCATGAGCGAAACGCTGCCGATGACTCGAGCAGGCGGTTTCGCCGCTCAAGGCACGCTCAGCACCACGTTGATCGCGCTGTTGCCGCTCGAGACCACCGCGTCCGCGTGCCCGTCGCCATTGACGTCGAGCGCGCGCAGCGATTGCGCGTACGCGCCGCCCATCGCGAACGCGATGGGCGGGCCGAGCTGACCGCCCCCCGCATTGCGAAGCACCCGCAGCTCCGCCAGGTCGTACGAGTGCATCACGGCAAATAGGTCGAGGTCGCCGTCCCCGTCCGCGTCCCCCAGCGAGATGTGCTCGACGGGCTTGCCGAGCGTGGCCGGCGCCCCCGCCGTGAAGACGCCGGCCGCGTTCGTCAGGACCTGGACCTGGCTCGTGCTGCCCTGGCTCAGCACCACGAGATCGAGATCTTGATCGGCGTCCATGTCGCCCACGACGATCTCGGTCGGCTGATCGCCCACGGTCACGGTCGCGGCGACGGCGAAGCTGCCCGTGCCGTCATTGCGGAAGAGGTTCACCCTGTCGGCGCTCGGATTCGTGGTGGCCACGTCGATGTCCCCGTCGCCGTCGAAATCGCCCACCGAAAGCCAGCGTGCGCCCTCGCCCCCGCCGAAGCTCACCTGCGCGCCGAAGACGCCGGTGCCGTCATTGCGGAGCACGGCCATCCCGCTCGCGCTGGCGTAGGCGAGCAGGAGGTCGCGATCGCCATCGCCGTCCACGTCCGCGAGGGCAGCGGCGCGGGGCGTCCCGGTGAGCGCCGCGGTCGTGCCGGGGACGAGGTGACCCGTGCCGTCATTGAGCATGATGGTGGCCCCCTGCGTGCCGCGCGTGACCACCACGTCATTGTCCCCGTCGCCGTCCACGTCGCCGATGGCGGCCGGATCCAAGCTCTGGGAAAACCCTGGATCGCCAGGGAGCGCCTGCGTCTCCCGCCAGGCGAAGTGGCCTGCGCCATCCCCCAGAAGGACGGTCAAGGTATCGTCGAAATTGACGCCGGAGAAAACGAGGTCCATGTCCCCGTCGCCGTCCATGTCGGCGGGGAGCGCGCCGTCCGGGGCCTGGGCAAAGGAGCTCACGACGCTCACGGAAAAGACCCCGCCGCCCTCGTTGAGCGCGATGCTGGCGTCTCGTGAGAGCCAATTCGTCATGCCGAGGTCCACGTCGCCGTCGCCGTCCACGTCGGCGGCCCGGAGACGACCATTTTCGCTGATGTAGATCGACGCGCCCGTGAGGAAGGCGGATTTCGGCGCGAAGCCCCCTCCGCCGTCGTTCCGGAGAATGCGCACCTCATCGAGCGGGCCCACGTCGAGGGTCGGGCCGATGCGGACGGCGATGTCCAGCCACCCATCGGCATCGTAATCGGCGATTTCGGTGTCCACCGGCCGCACGCCCAGGGACAGGGGGACGGCGTGAAAGGTCCCCCCGCCCTGGTTGTAGAGGCGCGTGAGGTTATTGGAGTCCAGGTTCGCGGTGATCAAATCGAGGTCGCCGTCGCCGTCGAGGTCCGCGGCATCCAGCGAGAGGGGCTGCGTGCCGACGGGAATCTTCACGGTCGCGGCGAAGGATCCATTGCCCTCGTTGCGCATCAGGCTGACCGAGTCGTCGCCCTTGTTGACGGTGGCGATGTCCGTGTCGCCGTCGCCGTCGAGATCCGCGAGCACCACCTGCTTGGGCGTCGCGCCGGTGGTGAGGCTCTGCGGGGCGGAGAGCTGGAAGAGGCCCTGGTTCTTGTAGACGAGCACGCCGCTCGTAGAAGTCCTGCACACCACGATGTCCGCGTCCCCGTCGCCGTCGACGTCGCCGAGCGCCATGTCCCCGGGCATCTGGCCCACGCCGGCGAGCGCGTTGGCGACGACGAACGAACCGTCCGACTGCTGCTGGAGCAGGCGCAGGTAGCCATTGGGCGCCTCGGTGAGCGAGGCGATGTCGAGGTCCCCGTCGCCGTCGAGGTCGGCCAGCCGGAACGTGCTGGGCGAGGCGTCCAGGGAGAGCGTCTCGCGCGGCCCGAACTGGTAGCCCGCGCCGCGCGGCAGGATCTGCAAGTTCGAGGTCTGGTAGCTCGCCAGCATGTCGGTATCGCCGTCGCCGTCGTGGTCGACCAGGCTCATCATGTAGGGGCGATCGGGGAACACCCAATCGAGCTGCGGCGCAAAGCAGATTTCACCGGTCTGATGAATACCATCGCCGCAGGTGGAGAACGTGGGCTTGCAATCCGCGTCGCAGCCGTCGCCGCTCACCATGTTCTTGTCGTCGCAGGCCTCGCCCGGATCGAGCAGCCCGTCGCCGCAGACCTCTTTGCCGTTGCAATCGGCGCGACAGCCGTCTCCGCTTTGCGTATTGCCGTCGTCGCAGACCTCGCCCGGATCGAGCTGGCCGTCGCCGCACTGCTCCACGCCCTTGCAATCGCTGCGGCAGCCGTCCCCGTTCTTCACGTTGCCGTCGTCGCAGACCTCGCCCGCGTCGAGCACGCCGTTGCCGCACGCTTCGAAGGCCTGGCAATCGGCGCGGCAGCCGTCTCCGCTCTGCGTATTGCCGTCGTCGCAGACCTCGTCCGCGTCGAGCACGCCGTCGCCGCACTGCTCCACGCCCTTGCAATCGGCGCGACAGCCGTCTCCGCTCTGCGTGTTGCCGTCGTCGCAGACCTCGCCCGCGTCGAGCTGGCCGTCGCCGCACTGCCCCACGCCCTGGCAATCGGCGCGGCAGCCGTCTCCGCCCTGCGTGTTGCCGTCGTCGCAGACCTCGCCCGCGTCGAGCTGGCCGTCGCCGCACTGCTCCACGCCTTGGCAATCGGCCCGGCAGCCGTCCCCGTTCTGCGTATTGCCATCGTCGCAGGCCTCGCCCATGTCGAGCACGCCGTCGCCGCACGCCTCCAGGCTCGTGCAATCGCCGCGGCAGCCGTCGCCGCTCTGCGTGTTGCCATCGTCGCAGACCTCGGCGCCCTCCTTCACCCCGTTGCCACAGACGAACTTCGTACAGCCCGCCGTGTCCAGCGCGCAGTTCGGCGAGCAGGCGAGCTGTCCCGCGTCGAAGCCGAGGTCCTGGCAGGTCTTGCCATCGAGCAGCGCCCCGTCGCAGGCCTCCTGCGCGTCGAGCGCGCCGTTGCCGCAGGTGCCTCCACAGGCAGCCTGGCCCGCGCAGCTCGTATCCGCGCAGTCGACGGCCCCGTCACCGTCGTCGTCCACGCCGTTTGCGCAATCCTCGACGGGCGGCGCACACGCGGGCTCCTCTGCGCAATCGTCGTCCGCGCAGTCGGCGTCACCGTCGCGGTCGTCGTCCACGCCGTTTTTACAATCCTCGACGGCGGTCGGCAACCCGGGGGGCTCGGGCTCGACGCAAGCGCCGAGGATTGCAGGGAAGAACGAGAGCAAGAGAAAGGCGTGCCGATGCTTCATGGTTCGCTCGTGGCCTCGCGGCGACGCGAGCATATCCGGACGTCAATCGCGGAGGGAAGGCGTTGCAGCCACGCTGGAAGAATCGCGCAGACAGTGACCTTCTGCTGTGGGCCGGCGGAGATTCGAGCGGCCCAGCGTCGGGCGTCAGGCAGGATCGTGAGCTTGGGCTAATCGTCGATCGGCGTGCAGGAGGAGCCGTATTCTTTCACGAAGACCTTGTACGTCTGCGGCGGCTCTTCATCGAACGACGTGAAGTCGCTGCGATCGAAGTCCTGCACGAGGTCCTTCTCGCACTGCTGCCCGTCGCGGTCGACGTCGACCACCAGGGAGAAGTAAAATCCCGCATCCTCGCGCGCGACCGGCCCGACGCCTTGATCGATCAGCGAATGGGGGTTCGCCGGAATGTCGAGCTCGAGGTCGACGGGCAGCGCTGTGACCTCGAGCGTGTAGCGCCGGATCGCGGTGGCGCTCGCGTCGGCGAGCCTGGAATCGTAGCCCCACAGCGTGATGTGCGCCGTGGCGGGCTCGTCAAGCGTCAGGGGCTCGTGCGCCAGCGTGAGGGTCGTCCCCTGCGTGTTTCCCATTCCCTCCGTCCCCTCCGTCCCCTCCGTTCCCTCCGTTCCCCCGCACCCGAACAGCGCCAGACCAGCGAGGATCCATGCGTGATGTGTTCTCATTCGCGTGCCCCTTTCTCTTCTTCGCGGCCGGCGTCATCGGCCGGCGGCTGCACGTTCAACTTCGCCACCACGGCCCTCCTTTGCGAGCGAGACATTCTCGCCAGCGGGCGACCGTCGTGGATCAACGCGATCGCCTCCTCGACCGTGCTCGTGATGCCCCTACGGCACAGAAGAAGCGCGACGAAGGAAGCCGTGCGGCCATGTCCCTGAGCACAGTGCACCAGCACCACGGTATCGGGGCCGATCTCCACGCGGGGCGTGTCGTGCACCAGCGGCATGCCGTCGAGATTCGGGAGCGCCTCGTATCGATGGGCGAAACGGTACCAGCGCGGCAACTCGGCCGCGAGGTCCACCACGACGTCGAACCTCGACAAGTCTGGCCCGAGGAGCGGCCAACGACCGAGGTGGATGTTCGTCCCTTCGAGCCGGCTCACCCGCGACTCCCGAGAAAAGACCGCGAGGACAATCCAGGTCGTCCAGGTAAAGAGCAACCACGGGAGGTTCAGCGACGTCCAAAACCAGGAGATGCGTCCGTCGCTCGACTTCCCGAGGACCAGATGCGGGCGATTTCTCGCGTACGCGTAGGCGAGCACGACACAGGAGAGGGTGGGCCACAGCAGGAGATGACGAGCGGGATGCGCGAGCAGCGCCACGCATACGCCTTGCGCGAGAGCCAGCAGGAGGAAGAAAAAGACGTACTTCATCGCGCCGCTCGGGACGTCCGGCGAACGAGACGGGGATTCAGGGACGAGCACCCGCCTGAGCGAAATGGGCGCCGGCGCCAGTCGCCTTCAGACCGCCGCCCTTGTCGTGAAACGCCCATTTTCCATGGCTGGATGTGCCGCTCATCCGTTCGGCGGCATCTGGGGAGGAAACGCGTCGTACTGAGGGGCATCTCCCCCGATGTGATCCCAGGGCGCCTTCGAACCGACGAAGATATGCATCTCGATCTGAACGCCGGGATCTCCATCCACGCTGCCGAGCGTCACGCCGTGCACCTTCGCTCCGGACATGCCGCACAGCGTGCTTCCACAGGTCCGGCAGAAGCCCATGCCCCATCCCGGCGTCGTTTCATAGAGGGTGAGATTGTCTTCCCCGCTGAGCCACGAGAAGGACCCCGGCACGACTTCAGCATAAGCAGACCCCGTCCCGCTGAATGCTTTTCTGCATCGCGAGCAATGGCAACAGCGCCCTGGTCCAAGCGGGGCATCGATCTGGTATCGAACTTTTCCGCAGAAACAACCACCTGTGAGCGACATGATCTCTCCTCTTTGGTTTCCGGCGCCCAACGCACGGATGAGCCGCAGCGCGAAGCACCGCGCGCAGCAGTGCCACGTTAGACAATTATTTCAGGCACCAATTGGTCGATAAACTTGTCGCAGACGCGCCTTGCCGCCAGGTATTCCACTTTCATTGCCTGCGGGGCGGCCTTGGCATTATGGCCAAGCGCACCGCAGCACCGCGAGGTGCGGCTCACCCAATGCTCCGAACGTCGCTGGCGCGAGGGCTCGTCTTTGGATGCAGGTGGTGGAAGTGCGGATGCGGTCGGTGGACTCGACGGGGGCACATCCTGCGTCGCCAGTGCTGATGGGATGGGACGGGGGCCTTCCGGGCTCTCCGGCGAAGAGCACCCGAGGGACAACGGCATGTGGAACGCCACTGCAAAGAGGCTCGGAAGCAGGCCCGTCCGCCAAACCATGCCCTTCGACCGCCACCGCATGACCACCCCTCCCGCTGGGTAGCCCCCTGCGGCCTGATGTGTCGATCGCCAGGCCGCCCGCGTGTCCGCCAAAAGGCTTGACACGCGGGCCCTCGCCCTCCCTCACTCCTCCGCCGCCGCCTCCGCCATCCCCACCGACGGCTTCCTCGCCGAAAGCCCCGCGTCCCGGATGAGCGCCGTGTCCTCGTCCGCCTCCGGGTTCGGCGTCGTGAGCAGCTTGTCCCCGTAGAAGATCGAGTTCGCTCCCACGTAGAGGCACATCATCTGCGCCTCGCGCGACAGGTCCGTTCGGCCCGCCGACAGACGCACCATGCTCCTCGGGAACACGATCCGCGCCGTCGCGATCATCCGGACGAACTCCACCGGATCGAGCGGCGGCAGGCTCTCGAGCGGCGTGCCCGCCACCCGCACGAGCGCGTTGATCGGCACGCTCTCCGGGTGCGGCGTGAGGCGCGCGAGCTCGACGAGCATCGCCGCGCGATCCCGCACCGACTCGCCCATCCCGATGATCCCGCCCGAGCACACCGTGATCCCCGCCTTGCGCACGTTGCGCAGCGTCACGAGCCGCTGGTCGTACGTGCGCGTCGAGATGATCGAGCGGTAGTGCTCGCGCGACGTGTCGAGGTTGTGGTTGTACGCGTCGAGCCCCGCGTCCTTCAGCTTCTTCGCCTGCTCTTCCGTGAGCATCCCGAGCGTCACGCACGCCTCGAGCCCGCGCTCCTTCACGCCGCGCACCATGTCGAGCACCCGGTCGAACGCCGGGCCGTCCTTCACCTCGCGCCACGCCGCGCCCATGCAGAAGCGCGTCGAGCCCGCGGCCTTCGCGCGGTCGGCCGCTTCGAGCACCCCGTCGACGTCGAGCATCTTCTCCGGCGACGTGCTCGTCTCGTGGTGCGACGACTGCGGGCAGTACGCGCAGTCCTCGGGGCAGCCGCCCGTCTTCACGCTGAGCAGCGTGCAGAGCTGCACCTCCCCATCGACGTGGTGCGCCCGGTGCACACCACGCGCGCGGTCCATCAAAGCAAAAAACGGCAGGTCGTGAATCGCGACGACCTCGTCCACGGTCCAGTCGTGGCGGATGGGAGCGGCAAAGGGGTGAGCCTCGGTCATGGCCGGCCGGTGTAGCCGACAAAGGCCCGCGCGAAAAGCCATCACCCCCGCCCGCCCGAGCGCGCCCCCTCGCGCGCCCGGGGACTGGCATCGATCTGGCACGTTCTTCTCGGCAAAAACCGCAGAGGAGTGCCCCATGTCCCTCGATCGCTACCGTCGCCCCCGGTTGATCGTCCTCCACCCCCGCTCCACGACCTACGAGGCCGCCCGTGCCATGGCCGACAACCACGTCGGCGCCGTCCTGGTCGTCGAGGACCAGCGCCTCGTCGGCATCGCGACCGACCGCGACCTCGCCCTCGACGTCGTGGCGGCCGGCCTCGACCCGCGCACGACGCCCCTGCGCGACGTCATGAGCGACGAGGTCACCCCCGTGGACATCGACGACACGATCGAAGACGTCGTGCGCGTCATGCGCGAGCACGCCTGCCGCCGCGTCCCCGTGCTCGAAGCGGGCCGGCCCGTCGGCATCGTCACGCTCGACGACCTCGTCCTCGAACGCGCCGTCGACCTCGACACCGCCCGCTCGATCATCACCACGCAGCTCGAAATTGCCGCGCGCTTCAAGCCTGCGGGCGCGACGAGCCCGGCCGGCGTGACGCCGGGCCGCGGCGGCGAACGCGCGCGCCAGCGCCGGGCCGCGCGCGCGGAAAACACGTACGGGCGCCTCCTGCACGCCTGCATGCGCCAGACGGGCCTCTCCACGCGCGAGCAGGCCGAGCGCGCGCTGCTCATCGTGCTCTCGAACCTGTGCAGCCGCCTCACGGAGGACGAGGCGCAGCACCTGCTCGCGCAGCTCCCGTCGAAGCTCGTCCCGCAGCTCGACGCGACGCTCGGCGGCTCGAACAAGGGCATCACGCCCGACACGATCGAGGCGGAGCTGCGCCGCGCGCTCCAGCTCTCGCCCGAGGCCGCGACGGACGTGCTCTACGCGACGTGCGAGGTCATCGCCGACAGCGTCTCCGCAGGCGAGATCGAGGACGTCCGCTCGGAGCTGCCCGCCGCGATGAAGGATCTGTTCCCGCCGATGCCGTATCGCCGCGCCGGCTAGAACACTCCCCCTCGGGACTAAAGCTGCGTCGCGGCGCGCGCGACGTCCGCATGCACGAGGCCCTCCGCGACGAGGCGCTCGACGTGCATCACGAACGTCTGCATCCCGGAGGGCGTCACGCCCTTCTCCATCAGCTCACGCAGCGACGGGTTGCCCTCCGGACGCTCGATCGCGCCGCGCACCGCGCCCGTCGCGACGAGCACCTCCGACGCGAGCACGAGCCCACCTCCTTCGCGTCGCGGGAGCAGGCGTTGCGCCACGATCCCCTGCAAACACGCGCTCAGCCGCTCGCGCGTCTCCTCTGGCGTCGGGCCCATCGAGAGGAGCCGCCCCACCGTCCGGCCCACGTCCGGCGTGGGCAGCGACGAGAGCACGAGGTGCCCGGTCTCGGCCGCTTGCAGCGCGGCGTCCATCGTCGCCGCGTCGCGGATCTCGCCGATGAGCAGCACGTTCGGATCCTGCCGGAGGGCCGCGCGAACGCCCGACGCGAACGACTCCGTGTCGCTGCCGACCTCGCGCTGGCTCACGGTCGCGCGCCCGCCCTCGTGCACGAACTCGATCGGATCCTCGACAGTGACCACGTGCCGCGGGTGCGCCTCGACGATGTGCGCGAGCATCGACGCGAGCGTCGTGGTCTTTCCTTGCCCCGCGGCGCCCACGACGAGCACGAGCCCGCGGCTCTTGTCGGCGAACCCGCGCGCCGCGGGCGGCACGCCGAGCGCCTCGAACGAAGGGATCTTCGCGGGGATCAGCCGCAGGACGAGGGCGATCGTCCCGCGCTGCAGGTAGACGTGGACGCGGAAGCGCCCGAGGCCTTCGGCCTCGTAGGAGACATCGACCTCGCGGAGCGATCCGAGCGCGCCGACGATCGCGGGCCGCCGGGCGAGCACGAGCCGCGCGACGGCCTCGGTGTCCTCGGGCTTGAGGGGCTCGGCGCGGAAGTAGACGATGTCTCCGTGCACCCGGGCCCCGGGCGGCTGCCCCACGCGCAGGTGGATGTCGCTCGCCTGGGCCGCTTGCGCCTTGGCCAGGATCTGGTGGAGGAACGCCTCGCTCGCGTAGGGAGTGGTCACGGGGGCGTCAAGGTAACGCAAGTCGGGCGAAGCCTCACCCCCGCCGCCGCCTCCCCCAAAGCAGCGCCATCCCTGAAAGGAGCGCGCCCATCCAAGCCGCGCCCGTCGTTCGTCCGGGCCCGACCGCGCACGCAATGCCGGCGGCGTTTTCCTCGCCGACATCCGCCTCCGCTTCCGCTCCCGCTCCCGCTTCCGCTCCCGCTTCCGCTCCCGCTTCCGCTCCCGCTTCCGCTTCCGCCTCCGCTCCCGCCTCTTCCTTGCCCCCGCCGAGCCCTGCCCCCTCGTACGCGCCGATATCGATCGCGCCTGCCGGGACCCGACCGAGCTGCCCTGCGTTCGCCACGACCTTCTTCGCCGGCGGCACAAACAGCGGCGTCACGAGCGGCGAGGGGAAGGGAAACCCGGCCGGGCTCGCCGGGGCGGCCGCGCCTGCATCAAGCAAAGGGCTGTCCGCCGCGGGACGCAGATCGAACGCCGCGAGATCCGCGAATTTCGGATTCGTGCCCTGGATCGTCCCCTGCCATTGCGTCGGCACCGTGCTCCCCTGCGGCACCCAGTTCTTCTGACCGCCGATCACCACCTTGCCCGCCGCCCATTCCACGTCCGTGAGCTTCAGGATCGACACCACGCCTCCCCCGACCCGATAAAACGCGTTGTTGTGCATCTCGATGCTCTCGATGCCCCAGAAGATCTCCACCACCGGCTTCGATCCCTGCGCGAGGAGGAACGTGTTGTTCACGAAGCGGTAGCGGCCGTTCGTGGAGCCGCCCGTCGCGTCGCTCCCGATCCGCACCGTGTAAAACGTCCCCGTCTTGCGGAAGACGTTCCCCACGATGTCGCCGTCCTCTCGCGCCACGTCCTCGGCCTCGCCGTCCGGCGCCACGAGCTCGAGCTCCCGGTAATACGCGCCCTCGATCCAGTTGTAATAAATCTCGTTCCGCTCAGCCCGGCTCTTCACCGCGTGCCCGCCCAGGCCGTCGTGTACGTAGCAATGCTGCATCCGGAACACCGCGCCCGGGTGCGCGTGCTCGTCCGTGTCCATGTAAATGGGGTGGCGCTTGTCGCCTGCCCCCGCCTTGTACACCTCGACGTATTCGAGCGTCAGCGAGCCGGAGCCGTCCATCGCCCCGAGGATGCCGTGCGAGGGGCAATCGTGGACCGCCGTGTCCCGGATCGTGATGTCGTGCCCGCGGTGAAACACGCAACGCGAGCTGCCCCCCACCACCTCGAAGCCCTCGATCACGTAATGGTCGGCCCCGACCTCCAGCGTGTTCGTCCCGCCCGAGAGCACCGGGCGTTTGCCGTTCACGCGCACGCCCCGGATCGTGATCTTGTTCGAATTCGTCCCCGACTTCGTGAGCTTCACGTCGCCCGCGTACGTCGTGTTCCCAGAGACCTCCACCACGTCGCCCGGCTTTAGCAGCGACGCCACGGCTTTCACGCTCGTATAGGGTTTGCCCGGCCCGACCTGATACGTCGTGGCGAATGCGCTCGACGAGACCAGGAGCGTCGCTCCGAAAACCCCCGCCACGACCCCACGGCGAAGGGTCCATCCGTTTGTCATGCACGGAGCTTCGCCCGGCAAACCCGCTCCACTCAAGCGCGACCCGCATCGATATCAGGCGCGAAGCTGCCAGAAATGTGCTTGCCCGCCCGAATGGAAAGCCCGGTCGGCGCGCCAAACCCTGGCGCTCCGTGTCTTCCAGGGTTTTCGGATCAGGGCGGATCGAGATCGCCGGGGATCTTCGCCGGGTCGAGGATCTTCTTTTCGGCGAGCGCCCGCGCGGCCGAGACCGCGAGCGCCCGGTGCTCGCGTGGGAGCGCAGAATTCGCCGCGATCGAGAGCACGGCCGCGCCCGCCTCCGACGCGCCCTCCGGATCGAGCGGCTCCCGCGCCGTCGCGGGCCGGCCCGCCACGCCGAGGACGGCTTCGAGCGTGGGCCCTCGCTCCTCGTCCGTCGCCGCGAGCGCCCGCTTGCCGAGCGCGCCGAGCGCGAGATCCGCGTCGTCCGCGAGCGGCAAGGCAAGCAGCGCCGTCTTCAGGATCGCCCCTCCATCCCCGAGCGCCTCCACGAGCCCCGCCGCGCCGAGCGCGTCCGCGAGCGCCTGAAGCCCCGCCGGATCGTCATCCATCGCCCGCTGCCATCGCGGCTCGTCGAGCCGCGGGCTCCTCCGCGGCGGCGCGTTCGCCGATGCCGGCGCGCCCGCGGCCGCCTCGGTCGACCCCGACGAACCACCCGACGGCGAGGAGACCTCCGACGGCGCGGATCCGCGGCTGCACGCGGCGAGGGTCGCCACGAAAAGCACGGTCCACGGTCTCCTCGGGCGCGTGATCGAGTCCGGCATGGCCCGGCGGCTTACCGCGCCTCGGAGGTCCTGCCAAGCGCCACGGACGAGAGGCCGGTCAGCCCCGCCCGCGCTTCGGCGAATACACTTCGCGGCTCCGCGCGTCGGCGATCCCGAGGAGCGTATCGCCGTCGAATCGCGCGATGTACCCGACGGGCAGCGCCAGCACGTCGAGCAGCCGCTCGCGGCCGAGCCGCACGAGCCCGCAGCTCATGAACCCGGCGAGCTCCTCGGGGGACGGTTTTTCCTTGGCCTCCGCGCGGCCCATGTACCAGCCGGAGTCCCCGCCCTTCGCGGTCCCCGTCCGATGCAAGTACACCGCCGGGGCGCGCAGGGCAGCCCGATCCGCGACGATCTTGTCGTCGAAGCGGCACCCCTCCGGCTTGATCCCGAGCATCTTCACGAGCCCCACCTGCCGCGCCACGACCCGGAGCGACGCGGTCACGTCCGGCCGGAACCGCCGCGGATCCTCGTCGAAGTCGGGCTCGCACACGAGGAGCTGGCCCTCGCGCCGTTCGAGCCGGTAGGCGGCCCAGCCGAACACGACCACCGCGCCTTCGAGCCCCGGCTTTCGCCCGGCGAGCGGGCCGAACCCCCGCTCGATCATCGTGCGCGCTTCGAGCGCCTGCTCCGACGCACACCGGGCCACGACCGTCGTGCCCCCGATCCCTGCCGAGACCTCGATAGAACGTCCCACCGACTGCCCTCCGCGCCCCTTCGGGCGGGCGCGAGTCTGCGCCTCTCGCCCTCCGCTCTGCAAGCCCGGCGAAGCCTCGATCGGCCCGACGTTCGCCGCCGCGTCCGCTCGATCGTCCTCTCCGAACAGGCGCGCGCGTGGCAAGGTGCGGCCGCGGGAATGCTCTATCCGATCGTCCTCACGCTCCACTCGTGGCTCCGCTGGATCGTCCTCGGGCTCGGCCTCGCCGCCGCCGTCGCGTCGGCCCGCACGCGCGCGCGTTCCGGCCCGTACGAGCGCTTCCACGACCGCCTCGGCCTCTTCTTCGTCGCCGCGCTCGACCTCCAGATCACGCTCGGCCTCGTGATGTACCTGTGGCTGAGCCCCATGACGCACCTCGCCTTCCAGGATCCCACGGGCGCGATGCGCTCCTCGGCGCTCCGGTTTTTCCTCGTGGAGCACGCCTTCTCGATGGTGCTCGCGCTCGCCTGCGCGCACGTCGGCCGCGTGCGCGTGCGTCGAAGCACGAGCGACGCCGACAAGCACAAGCGCGCGGCGTGGGGCGCGGGCCTCGCGATCGTGTGCCTCCTCGTCGGGATCCCCTGGCCCTTCATGCCTTATGCCCGCCCCCTCGCGCGGCTCTCCGTGGAGCCGGAGGCGCCGCGGCAGGCGCTCACGGGCGCCGCGCTCGAAGAGACGCGCAAGCTCTACGAACTCCGGTGCGCCCCCTGCCATGGGGTGAACGGGCGCGGCGACGGACCGGCCGCGGTGAACCTCGTCCCGCGGCCGCGTGATTTCGGCGATCCGGAATGGCAAACGGCCACGAAGGACGAATCGATCGAGCGCATCGTCCGCGAGGGCGGCCGCGCCGTGGGCAAGAGCATGATGATGCCCTCGAACACCGATCTCACGGACGCCGACGTGCAGGCGCTCCGGGCCTACGTCCGCCGCATGGCCCGTTAGTCCCGACCGATCAGGCCGGCTCCGCCACTTCTTCCGGCGGTGCGTCCTTCGGGTACGGCACCATCTTGCCGGCCTGCGGGTCCCAGAGCTTCAGCGAGAAGCATTGCACGATGTCGCGCGGCGACAGGCTCGTCTGCGGCTCGACCTGGAGCTCGGGGATCGCGGCCATCGCCTCGCGCAGCCGGTAGAACGGGATCGCCGCGTTCAGGTGGTGCACGTGGTGATACCCGATGTCCCCCGTGAAATAACTCATGAGCGGCCCGCAGCGCATGAAGCTCGACGACTCCACGGCCGCGCGCGCGAACGTCCAGGTTTGCCGCGGCTGCATGTGCACGCCCGGGAAGTTGTGCTGCGCATAAAAGAGATACGAGCCGAGCGCGCAGGCGATGAAGAGCGGGCCCACGAGGACGAGCAGCGTCATCTCCCAGCCGAAGAAATACGTGATCGTCGCGACGAGCGCCGCGTGCAGCACGAGCGCCGCCGCCGAATCCCAGTTCTCCTTCGGATTGCGCAGGAACGCCGAGATGCACATCCCGGCGAGGAAGATCGTCACGTAGCCGAAGAGGATCGTCAGCGGGTGGCGGGCGAGCGCATACGCGATCCGCTTGCTGCGCGGCGCCCGCTTCCACATCTCCACCGTCATCACCGGGTACGAGCCGATCTGCGCGCCCACGATCTTCGCCGTGTGCGCGTGGTGGTAGTTGTGCGTCTGTCGCCAGACCCGCGGCGGCGTCAGCACGAGCGCGCCGTAGAGGCCGAAGATCACGCTGCCCACCTTGGACTTGCGCAGGAGCGCGCCGTGATGGAAGTCGTGCGCCAGGATGAACGCGCGCACGATCACGAGGCCCTCGATCACGCTGCCGACGATCCGGAGCGGCTTGTACGGCGCGGCCGCGGCCACGGCCGTCGCGAGCGCGAGGACCACGAACGTCGAGGCGACGTGATAAACGCTGCGGGCCCGATTCTCGGAGGCAAAGGGCCGCGTGACGGCGACGAGCTCGTTTCCCTGCATGGTCCGAAAGGTGACCCGTGGATCCGGGCGAAGAAGAAGCTTCGGTGCGCGTGCTCTTATCCAACCTCGCGCGCCGAGGCAAGGTCCGCAAGGGCTTCTTGGCTGCGCAAAAAGCTACGCGCCGCGCCTCTTGGATCCCGGACGCGGCTCGGCTAGCCCCATGCACACCATGCGCTCTGCCCTCCTCGCCCTCTCCGCCGCGGCGCTCCTCGGCTGCGCCACGCCGGCGATCCCGAACGCGCAGGCCCCGGCCACCCGCGCGACCGCATCCCCCGACACGCTCCGCGCGCGTTGCGCCGAGGGCGATGGGCCGAGCTGCACCGAGCTCGGGATCCGGATCGAACGAGGCGATCTCATCGACCGCGAGACGGCCGCCTCGTTCTACGAAAAGGGCTGCGATCACGGCAGCGCGGTCGCGTGCAACAACCTCGGGTGGCTCCTCCACAATGGCAAAGGCGTGCCCGTCGACCTGCGGCGCGCGGCGCACCTCTATGCCCGCGGATGCAACCTCAAGAACGCCCGGGCCTGCACGAACCTCGGCAACCTCTACGAGAACGGGCACGGCGTGCCGGAGGATCTCGTCGCTGCGCTCGAGCTCTATCGCCGCGCGTGTGCTCTCGGCTTCGGCATCGGCTGCCGCAACGAGGGCCTGATCCGCGAAACGAATTTCGGGCGCATCGGCGAGGACCCGACCTGGGCCCGCAAGTGCTACGAGCGCGGCTGCAACCTCGGCGACGCCGGCTCGTGCGTGAACCTCGGCAACCTCGTCCGCCAGGGGCGCGGCGGCCCGGTCGACTTCGACCGCGCGCGAGAGCTCTTCACGCAGGGCTGCCACGGCGGCGATCTGCTCGGCTGCAACAACCTCGGATTCCTCTACGACAAGGGGCTCGGCGTGGCGAAGGACATGTGCAAGGCCGTCGCGGAGTACGAGCGCGCCTGCAAGGGCGACGTGCCGCTCGGATGCTCGAACCTCGGTTATGCCTACGAGAAAGGCGCCTGCCTACCGAAGGACCCGCGCCGCGCGCTCGCCCTGCACACCCGCGCCTGCGACCAGAACGAACCTCTCGGCTGCAACAACTTCGCCGTCTACCTGGAGCGCGGCGAGGACATGCCGCAGGACATCAGCCGGGCGCTCGAGCTCTACCGCTTCGCCTGCGACAAGAAGGAGCCGCTCGCCTGCCACAACCTCGCCCGCATCTACGAGCAGGGAGATCTCTTCCCCGCCCCGCAGGACCTCGGCCTCGCCGCGAACTACCACCGGATCGCCTGCGACCGTGCCCATGGCAAGTCCTGCGCGGCCCTCGCCCGGATGCACCACGAGGGCCTCGGCGGCCTCCGTCCGGACCCGGCGTGGGAGCGCGACCTGCGCGCGCGCGCCTGCCAGCAGGGGTACCTCGAAGCCTGCTCGCTGACGGGCACCACGCTGCCGGAAAATCCGACGCCGCCGTGAACCCGCCCCCGTCCCCCTTGCTTTCCTCCCCCACCGCTGGTGCATCTTTGTAGGCGGTGCACAAATCAGGTGACGTGATCGGCGGTCGTTTCGTGCTGGAGGGGCGGCCCATCCTCGGAGGGATGGGCATCGTCTGGCCCGCCTACGACAAGGACGCGCGGACGCGCGTCGCGCTCAAGTTCGTCGCGGAACCCCGGGACGGCTCCACGCCCAAAGAGAGCATCCTCCGGAGGTTTCGCTGCGAGATCGAGATCCTCTTCCGGCACCTGCGAAACCACCCGCACATCGTCCGGTACGTCGACCACGGGGTGATCGACCACGAGCCCTGGCTCGCCACGGAGTGGCTCGACGGCCGGGGCCTCGACAAGGTGCTCGAAAATGGGCCGCTGAGCATCGAGGACACGCTCAGGCTCGGCCATCGCGTCGCGCAGGCCCTCGGCGCCGCGCATGCGGCGGACGTCGTGCACCGCGACATCAAGCCCTCGAACATCTACCTCGTGGGCTCCGACGTCGAGCGGGTGAAGGTGATCGATTTCGGCATCGCGCTCCTCGCGGGCGGCCACATGACGTCGACCGGCGTGGTCATCGGGACCGTGGGCTACATGTCGCCCGAGCAGATCGACTACGGCGGGAACGTGAACGCGGCGGCGGATATCTTTTGCCTCGGCGCCGTGCTCTTCGAATGCCTCACGGGCCGCAGGGCCTTCGAGGGCGGCCCGCAGCACGTCGTGCTCGCGAAGATCCTGATGGCCGAAGTGCCGCGCGTCGGAGAACTCCGCCCCGAGGTGCCGTTCGCGCTCTCGGAGCTCATCGCCCGCATGCTCTCGAAGGATCCCTCGCAGCGGCCGCAGAACGGCGCCATCGTCGCGAACACGCTCGAAGGCATCGCCAAAAAAGCCTCGACGAGGCCGCCGGAACGACGCACGAACCCGGTCATCACGACGTACCCGCCCGCCTCGCCGAGCGACCCCTGGGCCCTCAGGTTCACGCCGATCCCGCCGGCGCCGCCCGTCCCCGCGAGCGAGCGGATGAGCCCGCTGGAAAAACAGCTCCACTTCGTGGTCGCGGCGAAGCCCGTCCCCGACGTCGACGACCTCCTCGCCGACAAACCCCCGCGCGGATTGCCGCCCGAGGTCGTCGCCGCGATCCGCGCCGAGATCGATCCAAAGAAAAACGAGCAGCTCCACGAGCTGCCGGGCGTCGCGTTGCTCATCAAGATCCAGGGCCGGGGCAACCCCGCCGAGATCGCCGGCCGCGCGGCGAGGCTCGCGCTCGAGATCGCGGGGCTCGCGAAGGGCTCGCGCGTGGCCATCTTCGCGGCGTACGCCGAGGCGAACGACAAGGCGCCCGTGGGCAAGATGCTCGACGGCGTCTTCCACTTGCTCGACATGCCCACCCTCGACGGGGGCAAGGGGCCGCGGCCCGTGCGCGTCAACGACGTCGCGTGCGCCTTCCTCGACGCGCGCTTCGAGGTGACGAGTTACCTCGGCGAGTTCTGGTTGCGCAGCGAGCGCGAGACCACGCGCGCCGTGCGCACGTTGCTCGGCAAGAAGAGCCCCTACATCGGGCGCGACGAGGAGCTCGGCACCGTCCGCAAGTACGTCGAGCAGGCGCTCCAGGGCCGGAGGCCGCGGGCCGTGCTCGTGCTCGGCGAGCCGGGCGCAGGCAAGTCGCGCCTCCGCTTCGAGCTCGTCGAGCGCCTCTCCGTCGAGAAGCCGAACCTCAGCGTCGTCCTCGGCCGCGGCGATCCGCTCCGCGCCGGCTCGGCCTTCTCCATCGTCGGCTCGGCGCTGCGCAGCGCCGCCGGGATCTCGGCCGGCGAGCCGACCGACGCGAGCCAGGAGAAGCTCCGCGCGCTCGTCGGGACCTACCTCGGCGGGAGCGACAAACGGCGCGTGGCGGAGTTTCTCGGGGAGGTCGTGGGCCTGCATTTCCCCGACGAGGGGCGCACCGAGCTCCGGGCCGCGCGCAGCGACGCGGCCCTCATGGCCGATCACATCAAGGAAGCGTTCCTCGATTTCGTCCGCGCCCTCACGGACAAGACGCCCTTCCTGCTCGTGCTCGAAGAGCTCGAATGGAGCGACGCCGCGTCGCTGAAGCTCGTGGACGCCGCGCTCGATGCGCTGCGGGATCAGAACTTCGCGGTGCTCGCGCTTTCGCGGCCCGACGTCCGCGAGCGGCTGCCCGGCCTCTGGGAAGGCCGCGAGGTGCAAGACGTCCGGCTCCACCCGCTCCACAAGGACGACGCCGCGCGCATCGTCCGGAGCGCGCTCGGACCGCAGACGACGCGCGCCGTGGTCGACCGGATCGTCGAGCTCGGGGCCGGCAACGCGTTTTACCTGGAAGAGCTCATCCGCGCGGTGAACGAAGGCCGCGGCGGCGCCCTGCCCGAGTCGGTGCTCGGCATGGTGGACGCGCGGATCGATTCGAAGTCGCTCGACGACGAGGCGCGGCGGGTCCTGCGCGCCGCGAGCATCTTCGGCGAGGCGGCGTGGCAGGGGGCGCTCGGGCCGCTCATCTTCGGGCACGGCGAACCCACGGGTTCGCTCGGCAAGACGCTCGACAAGCTCTGCGATTGCGAGCTGCTCACGCGGAGGCGGCAGAGCCGCTTCGCGGGCGAGACCGAGTACGCCTTCCGCCACCCACTCCTGCGCGAGGCGGCGTACGCGCGCCTGACGGACGACGATCTCAAGCTCGGCCACAAGCGCGCGGCCGAGTGGTTGCTCGCGGCAGGCGAGAACGACGCGAGCGTGCTCGCGCTCCACTTCGACCGCGCCGGCGATGGCCCCCGCGCGGTCGCGTTTTACGTACGCGCGGCCGAGCAGGCCCTCTCGGGCGGCGCCCTCGAAGCGGCGATCGATCTCGCCAAGCGGGGCCTCGCGCTCGGCGCCGACGGCGAGGCCGCCGCCGAGCTCTGGGCCATCGCCACGGACGCGCAGAGCTGGCGATCGAGCCACGCCCGTGCCTACGAGGCCGCCCGCTGCGCCTTCCTCTTCGCGAAGCCGGGCAGCCGCCACCACGCCCGCGCCCTCGGCGGCGCGATCCGCTCCGCGCTCGCCCAGGGCGACGCGCAAGGCACGGCCGAGCTCTTCCACAAGCTCCTCGACGAGCGCCCCGCGCCCGACGCGGTCCTCGCGCTCTCGTGGGCCTTCAGCGCCACGATCGACGCGCTGCTCGATCACGAGCCGGCCGCGGCCCTGCCCTACCTCGAGCGCATGCGACAGGTGACGGCCGCCGCCGCCGAACGAGAGCCCGTCGTCGCCGCGTGGATGCTACACGCCCACGCCCACTGGACACGCGCGGTCGAGCAGGACCCATGGGCCGCGCTCGGGCTCGATCGCGAGAGCGTCCTGCGCTTCAAGACGATCGGCGATCGCCGCTACCTCCCTTATGCGCGCATCCACGTCGGCCTCGATCTCCTGCTGCTCGGCGCGCACGAGCAAGCGGACAAGGCGCTCCAGGAGGGACTCGATCAGGAGCCCGAGGGCAGCCTGACCTCGATCGTGGGCAGCACGTTCGAGGCCCTGCGCAGCCTGGAGCGCGGCGCGTTCGTCCCGGCGCGCGACATGGCCGAGGACGTGGCCGCCCTGGCGGAGTCCCGGGGCGAGCGCCTCGCGGCGCGGCGGGCGCGCTTGCTCGCGGCGCGGGCGAGCATCGCGCTCGGCGAGCTCGACAAGGCCGATCGGATGCTCGGCGCGCTCCGGGCCGCCTCCACCCCGCCAGGCGCGCTCTACGGCGTGCGCGCGGCGTTTTTCCTGGCCTCGAAGAAGCCGGACCACACGCTCACCCTCCTCGATCGCGCGCTCGCCTTGCGCCCTTCCCGCGGCGCGCACCCGGCCCCGGCGCCGCCCGAGCTCACGCTCCTCCGCGTCGAGGCGCAGCTCCTCCTCGGCGCGCACCACGAAGCGCGCGCGACGCTCGCCGCGGCTCGCGCCGACATCTACAAGCGCGCGGCGACCCTCCTCGACGACGAGTTACGCCAATCGTTCCTCAAGGGACGCGCCGCGAACGCCCGCTTGCTTCAGCTCTGCAAGGAGTGGCTCGCGGACGACCCGGGCGACGACCCGAGCCGTCGCCTGATCATCCGCCCCACGCCGTGACACACGCGGCCTCGGCCACGTCGCAGAACTCGCGCTGGATCTGCCCGAGCGTCGCGTCCTGCGCGAGCAGATCCGGATCGAGCTCTTTGTAGAGCCGATCCACGACGGGCACAGCCGCCTCGGCGGCTTCGAGCACGCGCGTCGTCACCTCGGTCTTCGGCTCCGTCGCAGCCACGAGCAGATCCCGCGCCGGATCCACGAAGACCGGCCCCACGTGCGCGATCGACTTCTCCAGCGTCGCCAGCACCTCGCCCACGTGTCGCTCCACGCCGGCCCGCCGCTCGCGCGCGAGCTGCCGCAGCGCCTCCTCGCGGCCCTGCGTCGCGGCCGTCTCCGCGCTCTGCACCATCGCGGTCACGTGCTGCCGCTCCACGCCGATCTGCTTCATGCGGTTGAGCACGCGGACAGCCTCGTCCTTTTGCCGCCGCATCTCGGCCTTGAGCGCCTCCATCCGCTCGGCCACGCCGAGCTTCGCCTGCTGCAGCGAGCCGAGCGCCTTGCGCGCGTCGTCCGCCGACACCGCCCGCGACGGCCGCGCCGCCCCGAGCTTCGTCCCGATCTCCCGGATCGTGAGCTCCAGCGTCGCGGCCTTGCTCTGCGCCTCCACGATCTGCCGCTCCAGCAGCGCTTGCTTCTGCTGCTCCGTCTGCACCTCGACCGACACGCTCGAGTGATCGATCTGGAACTGCTGCAGCGTCGCGAGCCGCTGCCCGTACGTCGCCTGCTGCTGGGCCTTCTGCTCCTCCATCGCGGCGACCTTCGCGCGCCACTCGTCCTTGCCGAAGAGCACGGGCTCGTCCTTGCGCGTCTCCACGAGCTGCGCTTCGAGCGCCCCGAGGTCGGCGTGCCTCCGCCGCAGCTCGTCTTCGAGCAGCTTGATCGCCGCCTCGATCTGCCGCTGCCGCGAGAGCACCGCGCCCGCGCTCTCGACCCGCGACGCCCGCTGCGCCGCGAGCCCTTCGAACTCGACCCGCGTCACCTCCGCCTGCTCCGCGGCGACCGCGAGATCCAGGATCGCGTGGGCCGTCGTGATCTCCTGCCCGATCTCGGCGTCCTTCATCTGCGCCGCGGCCATCTCCCCTTCGAGCCGCGCCGCGGCCGTGGACACGGCGTCCCGCGCCCGGCCGAGCTGGATCTCCTCCTCGGCGAGGGACGTGACGCTCGCGCGCGCCTGCGTCAGCTCGACCGATCCGGCCGGCGGCACCGTAACGAGCTCCGGCGGCAGATCCTTCGTGATCGGCAGCGTATCGGGCCACGACGCCGTCGGCTCGGCGTTCACGAACGCGTAGAGGTTCTGGATCGCCTTGCGCAGGAAAGGCAGGCACGTCTGGTAGACGTGATCGAGCTTCGCCGCGTACTTGCGGTACTCCTCGGCCGCGGTCTCGGCGTTCGAGAGATCCGGGAACGGCACGGTGCGCACGGCGTCGATCGTCTGCTTCGCGCGGATCACCACGGTCTCCGCGAGCGGACCAAACGCGGCCATCTTCTCGGCCCGCTCGGCGGCGGCGCGCGCCTCTTCCTCCGCGCGCAGACGCTCCGCCGCGGCGCGCGCCGCGTTCGGCAGCTCCCGCAGATCGGAGAGCCTGCGCCGGTGCCCGAGGATCTCGTTCCGCGCGGACGCGACGAGCCGTTGCACACGCGAGAGGTTCTGGTTGTCCTCGCCCTGGAAGCCGAACCTGCCGGCGACCTCGTAGATGTCGTTCAGATCCGAGAGGTCTTTCTCGTCGACCGGCCGCCAAAGCGCGGCGATCGCATCCGCGGACGGCTCGGGATCTTCCAGCGCGGCGAGGAGCGGCGCGTAGGCGACGGGCGCGAGCGGCTCGGCGAGCGGACCGAGCGCGTCCTTCGCCGTGATGTGCAGGCGCGTCAGGTTCTGCCAGGCCGCGCCGATCTGGTTCACGACCGTCTGGTAGAACCGGACGTAACTCGACAAACGCGCGAGATCGTAGGCCACGGTCTAGGCTCCTGCTTTCTGGGGCGGTGCGTTTCCGCCGAAGAGCTCCTCGAGCGCCTCGATGTCCGCGCGCGCCCGCTCCTTCTCCGCTTCGATCGCGGCGAACTTGTGCGGCCAGATCCGCGCGCACTCGCTGCGCACCCACCGCCTGAGCGACTGCTCCCCTTCGCGATCGAGCCACGAGTCGTGCACCGTACGCACCGCCTCCTCGTGGTACTTCTGCAGGCCCCGCGGGTGCTTCGCCAGCGCTTCGAGGAAGTCGCAGATCCGCTCCACGTCCACGCGCACACGCGACAGCATCTTCGACCAGTCGCGCCCGGTCGCCGTCGCCGCGGGCGCCGCCGCCGCGCCGGGGTTCGTCTGCGGTTTCGTGCTGCCGGCCGGCGCCGCGCCTGCTTGCGGGGCCTGCGGCCTCGCCATGGGCATCGCCGCCCCCACCGAGGGAAACCCGCCGATCGCGGGCGCAGGTGCAGCCGCGGGCGCCGCGCCCGTTGCCGCGTTGCCGTCGGGCTCTCCAAACCCGAGCTTCGCCTTCACCGAGCCGATGACGCCGCTCGCGGCCGCGGCCGCGCCCGTCGCCGACCCTTGCGCCTTGTCGGCGATCCCCATCCCGAAGAACTGCTCGAGCCCGCGCATCTCGCGCTCGCGGATCTCGCGATCGTAAGGGTCCGTCGCGTCGAGGATGTCCACGATCTGCCGCGCGAAGTACCGCGAGAGCACCTCGAACGCGACGTCGGCCTTGGCCATCTCCTGGTTCTGGTAACGAACCACGCTCTCCGAGACGTGCCCCGACCGGCCGAGCGCGTCGATCCGCTCGATCAGCGTCTTGCCCGCCGCGAGCAGCACCTCCATCCGCCCGCCCTCGTACGTCGCCTCGATGAACATCTCGTGCAGCATCCGCTCCACGCTCTCGCGCGCCGTGTTGCGGAAATCCTCGCCGAGCCCCGCGATCCGCGACGCCACGCGCTCGCGCATCTGCTTGCGCATCTCGATCTCGACGGCGGTCTCGTTCATGAGCCCCGGGCTCGGCATCTGCCGCCGCTTCGCCTCCGCCTCCTCGGGCGTGAGCCGCGCGAGCAGATCACTCCGGATCTGATCGATGCGCACGTCGGCGCGCGCGGCCCGGGCCGATCGCTGCGTGTCGCTCATCTCGAAGTCCATGAAGCCCGACATGCGCTTGCGGATCTCGGGCAAGAGCCCCGTCGGATCCTCGCCCGACTGGATGTGCTCGTAGTGCAGATCGAAGACCTGCTCGGCGCGCCTGTCGAACTCCCGATCGCTGAGCCCGTCCTTCACGGTCACGAGCACGCCGCGGAGCAGCGCCTCGACCTCGCCGAACTCCGCGTTGATCGCCTGCGTGACCTTGCGATCGAGCGCCTCGACGTCGGTCGACAGGTAACGCTCCACCGCGTCCTTCAGCTTGTCGAGCCCGTTCACGGGCGTCGTCGCGCTGAAGAAGTCCATGAGCTGCCGCGCCACCGGGTGCTGCGTGTCGACGCCCTGGTGCACCCACACCTTCGAGTACGGGAAGATGCGATCGACGCCCTGCTCGCGGAAGTTCCGCGCCGCGAGCGACCAGTGCCAGTTCCCGTTCTCGTCGGCGTGATCGAAGAGGTCCACCTTCGTCAGCACCACGAAGATCCGGTCCTTCAGCGAGATGCTCCGATCGGCCGTCTGCGCCATGCGGAGCAGCTCGACCTCGTTGCGCACGAGCGAGGGCCGGGTGATGTCCTTGACGAAGATCGTGACGTCGACCTCGTTCGCGAGCGCCTCCTCGGTGTCGCGCCGCGCCTTGTCCGAGGGCGCGTCGATGCCGGGCAGATCCATCAGCTCGACGCCGGGCATCGCGCCCTCGACGGGGATCGTGACCGTGACGATCTTCACGGCCCGCACGCCAGGATAAGGCCTGTTGCCGTTCTTCGTGTCCTTCAGCGCGATGTAGGGCCGGATCTGCTCGGCGAGCGCGTCGAGGCTACTCGCCGTGATCTTCTCGGGCGGCCGACCGAGCCGCGCCTTGATCTCGGACAGGCTCGCGCTGATCTCCACGAGCTCGGCGAGCGCCGTCTGCTCGCGCCGTCCTGCGCGATCCGGATCGTCGACGTCGTAGCCTTCGCGTGTCTTGAAGCTCGCCTTGAGCCGGAGGATCTCGCTCTGGTTCAGGCCTTGCCAGCGCTCGACGCTGCCGGGCTCCAGCGCGTCGAAGTAGCTCTGGATGCGGGCCTTGAAATCGGCCTCGTTGTAGTAGGTGACGGTCGCGGCGAACTGCCCGGCCTCGCCCGGCTCGATGACGGTGGTGCTCCAGGTGCAGCGCTCGGCCTCGCTCGGCAGGAGTTTTTCACTTTTCAGCCACGCCGACAGGAACGCGCTCTTGCCCTGCTTCTCCAGGCCGACGACGCCGATCTTCACGACGCCCTTGGCGAGCCGCTTCTCCCGATCGAGCGCGCGGCCGCGCAGATCCTCGAGCTTGCTGCGGATCTGACGGAGCTGGCGGGCGTTGTCGCTCTCGGGCTGGAAGTAACTCGCGAAGCGGTCGCAGAGCTGCCGGTAGCGCAGGACCTTGTCGGCGATCCGGCGGAGCTCACGAGCGTTTTCCTTGCGGCCTTCAGGGCTCCACATGGCCGACATGGCAAGCCAATCGGGCCGAGGGTGTCAACAGGGAAGCGGTCGCGGACGCGAAAGCGCGCGTGATCCGCTGCTGCGACCTACAAGCAGATGGCGTGGTTGCTGTCACCCTGACAGCTCTCGTCGGGCCCGCACTGGCTCTTGCTGGGGTCGCATTGCTTGTAACAGAAGCCGAAGGGGCCATTCAGGAACCCGGCCTGACAGCGCGGCCAGACGCCGGGCTCGCCGCGGCTGCACTCGAGGAAGCTCGCGCAGTCGTTCGGGTAGGTCCGCGCGCAATCGGCGTTCACGCCGAGGAGATCGTCGCAGTTCGCCTTGCCGGTGACCTGCTTGTGGCACTGGCAAGCCCTGTCGGCGAGGGCCTTGTCGAACGAGGCGTCGAGGGGTGATTTCGCGCCCTCGAAGACGCCGACCACGACGGGCCGAGCGCTGCCGCGGGGCCACGACACGCCGAGCGTGTGGCTCTTGTCGGTCCACGAGAAATCGGCGGCAAAATCGACCCCCTCGACGAAGGGGACGACGAGGCTCGTGATGCCGGCGCCGACGTAGGTGAACGCCTCGCCGTGGCCGCCCTTCTTGACGACGACGTTCGTGGGGGTGCCGCCGGTGTCGTTCTTGCCGCGGCAGGAGACACGCAGATACTCGCGGACGATCTTGGTCTCGCAGCTCAAGGCCGAAGAGCCCTTGACCGTGACCTCTTTTTGCTGGCTGTCCCACTCGGCGCGCGTGGGGATGGCCGAGCGACCCGCGGGCAGAGCCGTCGCGATTGCGGCCGGGGTGGCGGCTGCCGCGGGGGCCGTGGCGACGGCGGCCGTCGTGGCGGGCTTCGCCTCGGGCGCGGTCTTCGGCGGCTCCGGCGCCGGCTGCGGCTCGGATTTGCTGCAAGCGCCGAGGGCGAGGGCGAAAGCGACGAAAAGCAAGGTCTTCGAGGCGCGCATGATTCCTCCAGGTCGCGGGGCGAGGGCCGAAAGATTATGCGAAGACGTGAAGGTCTGTACATGGGCCGCCTTCTTACGATTTCGAGCCCGCCGGCGCGGGGACGCTCTTGCGCACCAGCGCGGTCATCGACATGCCCGGCGGCCTGTTCACGAAGATCATGAGCGGCGAGCCCCTCGCCGCGCGGCGACCCCCGCAGTCCACCCTCACCCGAGCCCCTCGCCGCGCGTCGACCCCCGCAGTCCACCCTCACCCGAGCCCCTCGCCGCGTGTCTACCCCCGCGGGCCACCCTCACCCGAGCCCCTCGCCGCGCGTCGACCCCCGCAGTCCACCCTCACCCGAGCCCCTCGCCGCGCGTCGACCCCCGCAGTCCACCCTCACCCGAGCCCCTCGCCGCGCGTCTACCCCCGCGGGCCACCCTCACCCGAGCCCCTCGACACGCGTCGACCCCCGCGGCACCGCGTATTTGTCCGCATCTTCCCCCGATCCACCGGTGCAGGCTCAGAGCCCGAACACCTCCCGCTCCAAAAACTCGTTCAAGAACACCCCCTCCGGATCGAATCGCGCCCGCTGCACCAGGAAATCCCCCATCCGATCGAACCGATGCCGCCAGGTGGCCGGCGCGAGCAAGAGCTTCCCCCAGTGCGGTCGCATCGTCGGAATCGCTTCGATCAGCCGGTCATGCGCCTCCTGGCGAAACCGATCGAAGTCGGGCGTCCCTCGCACCGTGGCCACCTCGATGAAGCAGCTCGCGCGGCCCTCGCACGCCGCCAGGTACGAATCGCTTGGCCCCGTGAACCGCGCCAAGAGCCCGAGGTTCACCGGGTATCGCCCCCTCGCCCGGGACTCCTCCAGCGCGGCCCGGAGGATCTGGAACGCCCGCCCAGCCGATTCGATCGGCACCGAACACGAGAAGTCCAGGCAACGCGGATACCGATCGATGTGATGCCACTCCCGGGTCGCGTCTCGCACCCACGCCCCCTCGGCGAACATCACCACCCGGCCGAACCGCATCAGCCGGGGCGCCAGATCCGGACGCAATCGCTCGATCCCGGGCAACAGCACCTCACCGGCCAGGACCCCCGTCTGCATCCGCAAAGGATGCAGCACACCGCTGGGCCATAACGCCGGCGTCTCGGGCGACGTCGTCCGCTCGAGCCCCCGCACCAGCACGTCCGCCTCGCCCGGCATCCACATCAGCTCGGCGAACTCGTAGGTGGACGTCAGATCGGAGAGCTCCGCAATCACACGATCGAGCGGGTGATACCGCTGCTCCACCTTCACGCGGAACGCCCGCTCGCAGCGCAACGTGACCGCATGGACCACGCCCAGCGCGCCGAGGCTCACCCGCGCGGCGCGCAGCGCGGACAGGTCCGTCCGGTCGATCTCCACCACCTCGCCCCGCGCGGTGAGCAATGAAAGCGACTCGATACCATCGGAAAAACATCCCGCGCTGAGCCGCGTCCCGTGGGATCCCGTCGCGGCGGCCCCACCCACCGTTACGAGATCGAACATCGGCGGGCTGATCAGCGAGAAGCCTTGGGCGCGCAAGAAGCGCGTGAGCGCCCGGATCGTGATGCCCGCCTCGACCCGGACCGTGGGCGGATCCCCGCCCTCGTCGAGCGAGAGGCAACGATCCAGGCGCCGCATGTGGATCAAGGTGTCCCGCGTCGGCACCAGCGGGCTCCACGAATACCCTCCGCCACAGAGCCGCACCCGACCTCGGGACGCCCCCTGTTTCACCGCGCGCGCGAGCTCCGAGAGGCTCTCCGGCTCCACCACCCGCGCCGTGCAGCGCAGGTTCCCGCTCCAGTTTTCCCATGACGTTTGCATAGGATCCTAGAAATGGACGCTGCCCGGGACCAGGCTGGGGAGGAGGTACCGATACGGCCGGGGACGGCGCCGGTTGCGCTCTTCGATCTCCACCTCGATCGCCGAAAGGTCCCGCTGGAACCGCTGGATCGCGGCCCGCGCCGGGAGCGAGCGCCCGAGCCGAGACGACCGGTAGTCCCCGAAGCGGCTGGCGCGGTGGACGGCGATGGCGCTGTAATGAACCTGCGTCGCCGCCGGGGTGAGGGGTGGGAACAGGGATTCGAAGGAGAGGGGCGCGCCGTCGCGGGGGGGCGGGCGATAGATGGCGGCAGGGAACCCCTCGATCAACGAATAGAAGTCGGGCTGCGCATAATGCAGCGCCGAATGCTTGGGGCCCGCGGTGAAGAGCGCCTGCGTCAGGACCTCGACCAGCGCCTCCCGTGTGCACAACCGGCCGTCTTCCGTCACCCGGCCCAGATCGCCGCCCTCGGGCGCCAAGAGCTCGGCGAACCAGGCTTGCAGTTCGTGATCGTCCGCCACATCGGCGTCGCCGCGATAAAATAGCTCCACGTACGAGGTCACGAAACGCCGAATCGCCGCGACGTGCAGGCGCGCATCGTCGCGATACGGGTAGTCGAGAGGCGACGCAGCGACCCCGCGCCGGGTGAGATCACGCTCCAGCTCCAGGTCGTAGAACGTGCGGCTGGTCCGCGCCTCCACCAGCACGGCGCGCATCTCGGCCAGCGTGCCGCCGTAGATGGTGCCGAAATGGCTGGAGGTATCGCGCAGGAGATCGTTGCCGTCGGCGTTGACCTGGAGCGTCCAGCGCAAATGCGGTTCGAGCAGGACATGCACCGGATGCTCGGCGGCAAGGCTTCGCGGCGTCGCCATCGCGAAGGCCTCGATGATCGTATGGACCTGGCCGAGGTGGCTCCCGAAGATATGCACGTTCATCTCGGCGGCCTGGGCGTAGAGCTTCGCCATTTCCCAGGCAGCCCCGTCGCCGGGGCGGTACAGGGGGTTCGGCGCGGGCGCGTCCGGGCCGTCGAGCTGAATGCCGATGGGGTGGAGATCGCAGAGGGCACCTTTTTCGGGGCGCATCTGGAAAAGCACCCGGGGCGCGGCCATGTAGCGATCACGCCAACGCGAATCGCGGGGCCGCCGCGGGTGCAAGGCGCGCCGGAGCAACGACAAATCGACGGCAAACAGCCGGCCGGCCTCGACCTCGGGCGCGAGCGGCTGGGCGAATGCGGCATCGGACGAAAAGAGGGCCGTGAGGTGGGCGGGGTCCTGGACACGCTCGATCAACACGGGACAGGGCCCGTCCAGGCGCTGCCGGGCGAAGGCGTCGTCGAGCGCATCGGCGGCGTCGACCCAGCGCGGCCGCGGGACGCCCAGCGAGAGCAAGCGAAACCGATCCGCGTCGCGCAGCAGGCCAAGCGCCTCCGCGGCGCGGCCGAGGCCGGTTTGCAGGGCCCTTCGCGTCAGCGAAGGCAGGAGCACGGGCAAAAGCTTGAGCACCCACCCCGGGCTGTACCATTCGCGGAGCGGGAAACGTTTCGCCGTCGGGACGGGGTACAGCCAGTGCGTCTCGGGATCACGCGGCTCGTATTCGTAGAGCCGCCGCGTCCGCGCGAGGCGCTCCTTTCGCGCCTCGCCGTCGGTCGCGTGCTGCGGAAGGCCGATGCAATCCGAGGAGGACATACATCGATTCTGCGGGACCCCGCGTGGCCTCGTCTACCAAATCCTGCCGCCGCGATCGCCATGGCGTCGGGCGTGTTTCGGGGGTCGGTCGAGGCATCACGCGGGGACCGAGCGAGCTCGTCAGGGCGCGGCGCCGGGGCTCTCCACCCGCGCCGCCTCCGGCGTCTTTCGCTTTTTGCGGAATCGCATGTTGAGCAGCTCCACCCCGAGCGCGAAGGCCATGGCGAAGTAGATGTAGCCCTTCGGAATCTTCTGCCCCATCCCCTCGGCGACGAGCATCACGCCGATCAGCAGCAGGAACGCGAGCGCGAGCAGCTTCACCGACGGGTGCGCGAGGACGAACCTCGAGATCCCCTTCGCGAACGCCAGCATCACGCCGACGGAGACCATGACCGCGGTCACCATGACCCACATCTGCTCGGGCGGGATCATGCCCACCGCCGTGATCACGGAGTCGAGCGAGAAGACCACGTCGAGGGCCAGGATCTGCACGATCACGAGCCCCACGCTCACCGCCTTGCCCCCGCTCCCGTGCGCCTCCTCCTCGTCCTTCTCGACCTTCGCGTAGATCTCGTTCGTCGACTTGGCCATCAGGAACAGGCCGCCGATGAGCAGGATCAGGCTCTTGCCCGAGATCGCCGCGCCGAGGACGGGCAGCGTGAAGAGCGGCCGCGTGAGGCCCATCAGGAAGCTTATCGTGAAGAGCAAGCCGATCCGCATCACGAGCGCGAGCAGGAGCCCCATCCGCCCCACGCTGTCCCTCTTGTCCGCCGGCAAGCGCGCCGTGAGGATCGAGATGAACACGACGTTGTCGATGCCGAGCACGATCTCCATCGCGCAGAGCGAGATCAGCGCAACCCAAGTCTCCGGATCCTGGATCCCCGAAAACATCCTCTCACACGTCCCTTTCCTGCCTCATGGCGGGCGACACGGACTCGTTTCTACACCAACCATCGGCGGCGCGCGCCGGGGTTCTCGGTTCTAGGGCGTGCTTCGGCGAAGGGAAGAGCGCGCGCCCACGTCCCTCCCCTGCCGCAACGGTGCCGCCCCACGTGAGGCGCTACACGATCGCGCCTGGCTCGGGTAGGCTGGAACCATGCTTTCCGGTCACGAACCGACCCTCGTGCAGAGGTCCGACCTCGTCGCGCGGCGCCGCCAAGCCCCTTCGACGCCGTTCGCCCACCTCGGGCTCAGCGCACGCTCTACGCGTCGGTCGAAGAGCTGATCCCGGCGGGGCGCGTGTATCTGCTCGGCGCCACCACAAACGGTCCGATCGTCGGCTCGCTCGTTTTCGGCGTCGGGATCGTCCCCGCGGAGGCGGGCGCCCTCCTCGTTTCGACACCAATCCGTTCTTCCCCCTCCTGCAATGTTATGGCGCCGGCGTCTACCCGTTCGGCCTGAGCCCCACCTCGTACGTGCTGCACGCATTCGACCGGCCCTCGTAAAGCCGAGCTTCGCGACGAAGATGTCCAGGCCGCTCGTGCGTGCCCCTGGAGACGAGACGAGCCAGCGCAGCGGCATTGATCGTGGCGCGCCTGCGCCGGCCGTGAGAAGACAAGGGCATGGAGGTATCGACCCCTCGGGCGACGGCGGTCGCGGACGTGCCTTCCCGGACCCACGTGGGCGCGCTCGGCGTCGTGACCACGATCTTTTTCATGTGGGGCTTCATGACCTGCATGAACGACATCCTCATCCCGCACCTGAAGAACGTGTTCCACCTCGGGTATGCCGAGGGCGCGCTCGTGCAATTCTCATTTTTCTCGGCCTATTTCCTGATGTCGCTGCCGGCCGGCAAGCTCGTCGCGCGCATCGGCTACAAACGAGGCCTCCCGCTCGGCCTCGCGACCGCCGGCGTCGGCGCGCTCCTGTTTTATCCGGCCGCCAGTTTGCCCTCGTATCCGTTTTTCCTGGCCGCGCTCTTCGTGCTCGCGACGGGCATCACGATCCTCCAGGTCACCGCGAATCCCTACGTCGCCGTGCTCGGCCCGCCGGCCACCGCGTCGAGCCGCCTGAACCTCACGCAGGCCTTCAACTCGCTCGGCACCACCGTGGCGCCCTATTTCGGCGGATACTTCATCCTCGGCGCCGTGAAACACGCGGAGAACCCGCTCGCCGAGGCGCACGCCGTCCGCATGCCTTACCTCGGCCTCGCGGCCATGCTCTTTGTGCTCGCCTTCGCGCTCGCGATCCTCAAGCTCCCGACGATCACGGCGGTCGAGGGCGAGGAGGCGAAACGCGGCTCGTTCCTCGACGCGCTCCGTTTTCCGCATTTGCGACGCGCCGCCCTCGGCATTTTCCTGTACGTCGGCGCCGAAGTCTCGATTGGCAGCTTTCTCGTCAATTTCTTCGGTCTCGCCGCGATCGGGGCGATGACCGAAGCGCAGGCGGCCAAATACGTGTCCCTCTACTGGGGCGGGGCGATGGTGGGCCGCTTCATCGGCTCGGCGGTCCTGCGCAAGCACGATCCGGGGCGGGTGCTCGGGGCGAGCGCGATCGTCGCGGCGTTGCTCGTGGCATGCACCGTCTTGCTCGACGGGCCCGTGGCGATGGGGACCATTCTCGTGGTCGGCCTCTTCAACTCCATCATGTTCCCGACCATCTTCACGCTGGGCATCGAGGGCCTCGGCAAGCTCACGAGCCAGGGGTCGAGCATCCTCGTCATGTCGATCGTCGGCGGCGCGATCGTCCCCGTGCTCTTCGGCCGGCTCGCCGACGCGATCGGCATTCACCAGGCCTTCCTCCTGCCCGCGCTTTGTTACCTCTACATCGTCCACTTCGGCTTTCGTGGATCCCGCCGCGTGGCCCTGCCCGCGTGAGCGGATCGCGCACGCGCCGAAATTCCCATAGCGGAATCCGTCCCGGGGCGCATTCTTGGCGCATGCAGCTTATGCGTTCCGTTCATGGATGGGTCTCTGCGGGTCTCCTGGGTCTGGTCGTCGTCGCCGGCTGCGGTGGTACCGAAGCACGGCCGCCGGACAACGCATCGTCCGGCACCGGCGGCATGGCCGGCGCAGGCGGCGCAGGCGGCGCAGGCGGCATGGCCGGCGCAGGCGGCGCGGGCGGCGCCCCCGAGCCTCCGGTTCGCGTGCAGATCCTCGGCTTCAACGATTTCCACGGAAACCTCGAGCCCCCGCCGGGCAGCGCGGGGCAGATCACCCTCCCCGACGACACCACCGTCGACGCCGGCGGCGCTGCCTATTTCGCGCATCACGTCGCCTCCTTGCGCGCCGAGAACCCGAACACCGTCGTGGTCTCCGCCGGCGACCTCATCGGCGGCAGCCCGCTCCTCTCCGCGCTTTTCCACGACGAGCCGACGATCGGCGCGATGAACCTGATCGGGCTCGACATCAATGCCGTCGGCAACCACGAGCTCGACGAGGGCAAAAACGAGCTTTTGCGCATGCAAAACGGCGGCTGCCATCCCAAGGACGGCTGCCAGGGCAGCAATGATTTCCCCGGCGCGAGCTTTGCGTTCCTCGCGGCGAACATCCTCGACGAGACGACCGGAAAACCCCTCTTTCCCCCGTACACCGTGCGCACGTTCGAGGACACGAAGGTGGCGTTCGTCGGGATGACGCTGAAAGCGACCCCGACCATCGTCGACCCCAGCGGGATCCAGGATCTTTCGTTCCTCGACGAGGTCGAGACCGTCAATGCGCTCGTGCCGGAGCTAAAGGCCCAGGGGATCGAGACCATCGTCGTGCTGCTCCACGAAGGCGGCGCGACCACGGGTTCGTTCGACGCATGCGCGGGCATCTCGGGGCCCGTCGTCCAGATCGCGACGAACATGTCCGACGCCGTCGACGTCATTCTCAGCGGACACACGCACGCGGCCTACAACTGCATGATCGGGGGCAAACTCGTCACGAGCGCCGCTTCCAATGGCCGTCTGCTCACCGACATCGATCTGGAGATCAGCCACCTCACCGGGGATGTGATCAGCAAAAAGGCGAAGAACGTGGTCGTCACCCGCGACACGGCCGAACCGCAGGTCGAGTCGTACGTGAACGAATATGCGGCGCAGGTGGCGCCGCTCGCGGAAATGCAGGTCGGCACCCTCACGGCGACGCTGAATCGGGGGCAGCCGCCCCTCGGCGCGAGCGTGTTCACGCTGGGCGTGGTGGTCGCCGATTCGATGCTCGCCGCGACGAAAGAGCCAGTCCAGGGAGGCGCCCACGTGGCCTTCATGAACGCGGGCGGCGTGCGGGCGAACCTGCCGTTCATGGCGACCGCGGGCGAGGCGACGAATGGGATCGTCACCTACAAGGAGCTCTTCTCGGTCGTGCCTTTTGCCAATTCGATCGTGGTCATGAGCTTGACGGGCGCCGAGCTCGACGCCTTGCTGGAGCAGCAATTCGGGGTGGACCGAAGCGGCGCCCCCTTCCTCTACCTGCTGCAGCCGTCGAGCAATTTCCGTTATGCGTACAGCGCGAGCGCGCCGGCCGGGTCGAAGGTCGATCCCGCGTCGATCCTGATCGACGGAATGCCCATCGACCTGGGCAAGACGTACCGGATCGCGGTGAACAGTTACAATGCGGCCGGCGGCGACGGTTTCTCCGTGTTGACGCTGGGCACGGAACGCCTCGGCGGCGCGCTCGACATCGACGCGCTCGAGGCTTATTTCGTCGCGAACTCGCCCCTCTCGCCGCCCGCCGTGGATCTCGTCCAGGCTTTGCCCTGAGCGGCGAGCGCCGCGGGCGGGGACGAGGGGATCCCCTTATGCGACACGCCCGGCGCTGGCGCGGTGGGCACAGGAACGAAGCAACGGGGTCAACGAGGGTGGAGGGCCACCTCCTGCGGGCTCACCCCGTCGCCACACGCACCCGCGGGAACACCAGCATTCCTTCGGTCCCCGCCCGGCGCAGCCCCGGCAACATGCACTCCACCACGTTGCCCTCCTCCGCCGGATCACTCGTCGTCGCCGCCTTCTCCATCGACGACGCCGAGAACCGCGTCCCCGCCGTGGGCGTGACGAGCTCGCACCCGGCCGCGGACGCGAGCGCCGCGAGCGGCGCGCGCTCGCGCTCCAGCAAGGGCGCGTGCGCGATCGCGCGGCCGCGCTCCTTGAACGCGCCGACCAGCACGCCCTCGAGCCCCTTCGCCTTGAGCGCCGCATAAAGCGCCGGGCTCGCCGAAAGGTCACGCCCGAGCGCCGCGCAGAGCGCGCTCTCCATCATCGTCCCGCTCACGTCGGCGCACGCCACGACGAACCGCTTCTCCGCCGAGAACTGCTCCTCCAGCGCCGAAGCGACCGCCGCCCCCGCGCGCACCTCGGCTTCGAGCGACTCGACCCGCCCGCGCGACGCCTCGAACTGCGCCGCGATTCCATCCCGCTCCGATCGCAGCGCCGCAAGCTCCCGCGCGAGCGTGTCCCGCTCCGATCGCAGCGCCGCAAGCTCCTGCGCCATCCCGTCGAGCGAAGCGCGCAGCGTGGCGAGCTCGCGCTCGGCCGCCTCCGTGCCCCGCGCGCCCTCGCGCTCGGCCGCCTCCACGCGTGACGATACGAGCGCCTCGTAGCGCATCACGATCGCCTCGATCTCGGCGCGCAGCGCCGCGGAAAACGTCTCTTTCATGGCGATCTCACCGCATGTACTTCGCGAGGTTCAAGGTCGTCACGAGCGGGTCCTGCCCGTCGCGCTGCAAGGCCAGCGTGAGCTCGTCCGGGCCCGAGACACACACGAAGAGCCGGCCCACGATCCCGGCGGCGAGGCCCGTCGGGATCATCGACACGCGCGGATCGTTCGACGTCATCTTCCCGGGCGCGTACTCCTGCGCCACGCGCAGCGGCGTCTTCGTGTCCCACTTGCCGAAGTCCACGTAATGCGGCCCGAACACGGCCGGATCCGAGACCGGCGTGCCCATCTGCACGAGCGCCACGAACTTCGGCGGGAAGCCACGCAGATCGCCCACGAAGTAGGAGAACCCCTGCGCACGCCGCACGAGGTGCACCTCGCGGTTCGCGATCTTCAGCGCGCCGAGCGCCACGGCCGTCTTCGGCGTCACGCCCACGATCGTCACGCCGCGCTCGGTGCGCTGCGGCGTCTCGTAGAGCACCACCTGCTGGAACGGATCGCTGCTGCCCGGCCGCCAGACCTTGAGCCCCGGGATCCCGAGCTCGTCCGCGAGCGCCTGCTCCACGAACGCGCTGCGCGAGGAGTTGCCCGCGAGCAAGATCGTCACGCCCTGCTCGCGCCAGTCCCCTTCGGTTCCCCACGGCGCGATCGCGAGCATGCTCTTCATGAGCTTCACGCCGTCACGGATGCGCGTTTGCAGGTGCTCCTTCAGCTTCGCGTGCAACGCCGGCACGTCCGTGGCCATCGATTCGAGCCGCACCTCGCTCCCGTCGAGGCGCGCGGCGGAGAGATCCGCGGCGCTGCGGGGCTCGTTCTCCGGCGCGAACTTCACCGCTTCGAGGCCGAGCTCGCGCTCGAAGCGGAAGCGGTTCTGCCGCCCGGCGAGGCTGCGCTTGTAGAGGTGCGGCTTGTTCGCGAGGTTGTTCGGAGGCACCGTCTGCGGCCGCATCATCGGCACCTCCTTGTCCTCCATCTCGGGCAGGTGCTTGTCGTGCTGGTGCGTGAGCCACACGAGCTCGTGCGTGAGGTAGTCGCCGCCGAGGTGATCGTCGCCGCTCACCTGGAGCGTCTCGATCACGGTCCGGCTGCCGAGCTCCTCGGCCTCCTGCTCGGTCGCGGGCCGGAAACGGCCACAGGCGATGTCGAGCGTGCCGCCGCCGAAATCGAAGACCGCGAAGCGCATCTCGCCAAACTTCGAGATCACCGGCTCGAGCTCGGCGTACGTCGCGAGCTCGGGACAAACCTCGGCGGCGAACGCCTCCGGCTCGCTCGCGCTCATCTCCACGACGATCTCCTCGGCCGGGATCCCCTCCGGGATGCCGAGCAAGATCCCGCGGCGGATCTCTTCTTCGAGCAGCTTGCGCGCGCGCTCGTCGAACTTCGCCGGGTGCGTGAGCCAGTAGCGCAGGTACACGTCCTGCCCCGGGCGGTTGATCGCGCGCGAGAGCAGGTAGGCGTACGCGCGCACGAGGATGCGGACGCGGTTCTCGTCGAGCAGGAAGTCGCGGCGGCGCTCGCGATCGCGGAGCTGCGGCGACTGATCGAGGCTGAGCACGCGCTCGGGCAGGCTCTTGAGCTCGCCCACGACCGCGTTCGGCGAATCCGTCATGGCCTCGCGCGCCGCGTGGCTGCCTCGCACGACGCGCAGGAGGTTCGGGAAACGCGCGTCGCCCGCCGCGGCGCGCTCGACCTCGGCCCACAGACGCTCGTGATCCTCGACGAGCAGGTACGTCGGGTTCTCCGCCGATTTCGAGGCCGGCGCGCTGCCGCTGCCGAGGCGGAGCAGCGAGCGGTAGCCCTTCTGGTAGAGCGCCGCGACGGTCGCGGTCGTGCCGAAATCGATGCCCACGGCCGAGAGGCGCTGGAACGATTTCAGGAGCGGCCGCGGGTCGCGCAAGCGCACCGGCAGCGCCGCGTGCCACGTGCACACGCCCGTGTGCTCGCCGTACGTGAGCGCGTGCTCGACCGTCAGATCGAGCGGCACGTCCTTGCCCTCCTCGGGGATCGGCAGGAGGTCCGGATGCGAGGAATCCAGGACGAGCTCGGTGTACGTGCGCCGCCCGCCCGCGCGCCGCGTCGCGTCCTCGACCACCACGGCGGGCGCGTCGTCGTCGCGCTGGAAGCGGTGCAGGACGTGCGAGGGCTTCGTGTCGATGACGAAGGGCTCGCCTTCGAGCTTCGTCTGTCCTGCGCTCGGGGGCTCCGCTCGGGCGAGCCGCGCTTCGCCCCCGAACCCCCAGTCCGCGAAGAGCCGAAGGCGCCACTTGCCCGTGCCGATCCAGAGCCCTTCCTCGGGGTTTTGCAGATCGAAGAGGCGCCGCTCGGGCGCGTCGACGAGGACCGAGTCCGTCGATTCGAGAAGATCCAGCGCCGAGAGCAGCGGCCCGTAGCCCGGAATGCCGACGAAGAGCGCCCGCGCGAGCGTCACCTTCCGCCCTCCCGCGAGCGAGCTCTGCGGCGACAGGATCAGCCGGAGCGCGCAGCGTTTGCCCGCGTGCGGCGCGAGCAGCGCGAGCGGCACGACGAACTCGACGGAGAACGGCGAGAGCGGCCCTGCGCCCGCTTCTGCGGGGGTGGATCCGATCGACGCGGCGACGGCGGTTCCGGCCTTCGCGCCCTCGATCTCGAGCGCCGCGAAGAACGGGCTGTCCGTCAGGCCGGAGACGCGGACGCGGAGCTCGGCGCTTTGCATCCAGCCTTCGAAGAGCGGGAGCGCCTGATCCCACGCCGCCGTCACCGGGCGCGGCGGGCGGATTTCCATGCGCACGCCGTTCGGCAGGGCGCGCTGGACCACCGTGGAAATGACGTCGATGCGGACGCGGGGCGAGGGGGTCGCGCGCTCGGGCGCGGGGGTCTGCGTGGCGGTGTCGTTCATGGTCGGCCCGAAAGCCGCGCGATGCTACCACCACCTCCCCGCGCCGCGATACGAAAGGACCGCTACCGCCTCGGCGCAGGCGGCGCCGATTGCACGGCCCTGCCACGCGAAGGCGGCGGCGCCGAGGGCAGACGTGTTCCTCCCGGCGCGGGGCTGTGGATCACGTCGGGCGGAGGCGGCGCGCTCCTGCGGTAGGTCTCCCCCCGCGGGGCCGGCGGCGCGACTTGCACGGGCGGCGCGACTTGCGTCGGCCTGTCCAGGTGCGCGGGCGGCGCGACTTGCACGGGCGGCGCGACCTCGGCGGGCGTTCGCAAAGCCGGAGGCGCCACCTGCACGGGCGTCCGGTACGCGGGATACGTACGATAGGCCGGGGTGCGATAGGCAGGGCTCGTGCGGTAGGCCGGATAGGCGGGATATTGGACGGCCGGCGGCGCGACCTGGACCGGCATGGATCTCCGGTACTGGTAGAGATCCCAGGGCTCGTCCTGGAAGACCACCCAGCCGCCGCCCATCGGATAATACCAGGACGAACCGACGAGATAGGCGTAGTTCCCGTTCCAGTAGTAGCTCGGGTAATCGTAAATGTCGTACGGGACGCCGCCCGCGCCGACGACGGAGTATCCGTACACCGAGCCGTAGCCGAGCGGCACCGTGGCCCCGATCGTCGCCCCGCCGCAGCCCGCGACGAACGCGAGGGCCACGCACAGCGCCGCGAGGCGCGCGAAAAGACCCATTCGACGGCTCCTGCCCGGCGTCGCCCACCTGGTTCCCATTTGCACAGCCGAACCTCGCTCCGTCCTGGCTGGGGCAAGCGGGATGCCAGCCATTACCGTTCGGCGGGACGGACGCCCGCCGCGAGCACCTTCCGTTTCTCGTCGAGCCACGCCCGCGCGGTCGCCTCGTCGGGCGCATGCCATACCCAGCGATTGCGGCTGCCGCGGAGCCAGCTCGCCCGGTCCATCATCTGCGATAACACGCGCACCGTGAAGCTCCCGCCATGGATGGCGAGCGCGCGCGGCGGCAGCCTGTGCCCGTTCGAAGTGAGCGCGTGCCGCGCCGCCGGCGAGAGCGCTCCGACGTACGTCAGATCCATGAGCAGGAGCACAAAGGGCCGCGCCTGCGCCCAGGTGATGAGCGCCTCCATCATCGCGGTCGCCGTCTCGCCGTCGTAGTCTCCGCGCGGCTTGATCACGACCGTGTCGGGCGGCTCGATGATCATCTCGCTAACGCCGTACGTCGTCCGGGTCTGCATGCCGCTCGACGCTAGAATACAGGATTTGACCCTCACGCGCCCCCGGGTTAGCCATGGTTCCATGAAGCTTCGTGCACCTCTCCTCCTTGCATTCACCTGCGCGGCGCTCGCCCCTGCGTCGTCCGCCTCCGCGCAACAGCTCCGCTTCACCGCGACGGTGCCGGGCGGAATCGCTGGCACGGGCAACGCGCTCGGCCTGAGCAAGGCCACCAATGCGAACGGCCCGGGAGAGCGCGACTCCATCGGCACGTTCACCTCCCTCGGCAATACGGTCGACGAGCCCCCCACGGACCCGCAGAACCCCTGGCCGATGGGCACCACGGCGGACTGGAAGATGAATGGGTCGAGCGCCGTGCTCACGCTCCCCGAGGCCGAGGTGCTCTACGCGGAGCTGCTCTGGGGCGGCAGCTACGACTATGGTGGGGAGAATGTCACGTCGATGCTCGAGACCGCCGTCACCATCGCGGCGAACGGCGCGACGATGATGGTCACGCCCGACCCCGCGACGGCGCTCACGATGAACGAGACGGCCGCCTCGGGCTTCGCGGTCCGTTATTACATGCGCTCGGCGGACGTGACGGATTTCGTCAAGCAGGCGGGCAAGGGCACGTACGAGGTCTCGGGCGTCCCGGCCACGCAGACGACCGCGATCAACAACTTGAGCGCCGCGGGCTGGACGCTCGTCGTCGCCTACCGCGACGAGGGCGTCCCCATGCGCAACCTCAGCGTCTTCGTGGGCGGCTCGTTCGTCGATGAGAACACGACCCAGGACTACACGGTGAGCGGCTTCTGCGCGCCGCCGGCGGGCGTCGTCGAGGGCGCCGTCATCGTGAGCGCGATCGAGGGCGACGCGAACTTCGTCGGCGATCAGCTCCGCATCGCGCCCACGGCGGCCGGGCCGTTCAAGAACCTTTCGGGGCCGAACAATCCCTCGGAGAATTTCTTCAGCTCGCAGATCAACGACGGAGACGGCAACCTCGACACGCAGGGCACGTTCGGCGATCGGAACCAGGACGCGGCCGGCGGCAAGAACGTGAGCGGCGGCCGCCAGGGCTGGGACGTGACCACGGTGCCCTTGAGCTCGGTGGACGAGCAGCTCCAGAATGGGCAGAGCTCGGCCGTCATCCGCACGCTCACGACGGGCGACTCGTATGCCCCGATCCTCGCGGCGTTCTCCATCGACGTGAATGCGCCGAATTTCAAGGGCGTGGCGAGCAGCGTCATCGACGCGCCGAGCTCGGTCTCGCTCGGCGACACCTTCACGGTCACGGCGATCCTCGCGAACAACGGCGACGTCGCGGCCGAGCAGATCGACTTTTCGCTCCCGCTGGATGCGAGCCTCGGCCTCGTGTCGTTCGCGGTCGACGGCACCCCCGGTGACGCCTCTGGCAACCCCGTTGACGGCGCGAAGCTCACGGCCGGCGTGCCGGTCGGGGATCTGCCGGCCGGCAAGACGAAATCGGTGACGCTCGACCTCGAAGTAAAGAGCGCGCCGCAGCTCGCGGGTTACTTCCTCAAGGCGAAGTGGGGCTACGGCTTCGAGGTTTGCCCCAACAAACCGCTCGTGACGGAGTCGTTCTCGCAATCGAAGCTCGTCCAGTACGCGGGCGGCGGCGGCGCGGGCGGCGCAGGGGGCGCAGGCGGCGCGGGCGGCGCGGGCGGCGCGGGCGGC
>NZ_JARZHI010000056.1:0-68503 GCF_029946465.1 Polyangium sorediatum | reverse complement strand
CCGGTCTTGACCGGGCCTGTTCGATGAACTGCGCATCGCGCAGTTCATCGACCTCGGGTCCAGCCCCTGGCTGGTCCGGGTGCAGGGGCGGATAGCCCCTGCTGGGGCCTGGGGCAAAGCCCCAGCGCTACGCCCTCAGCGAACCTTCGTTTTCCCTAACGCACCATTGCGGGAACGCATCGCGTGCGCGATTCCGGCTTTCAGCGTTCCTTTGGTCACGATCGATCCGAGCTCGGCGCCGAGTTCGACCAGGGTTCGTGCCACTTCGGGCCGGATTCCCGTCAGTACGACTTCTGCGCCGAGCAGGCCTACGGCTTTGGCGGCCTTCACGAGGAGATCGGCGGTCTGCGCTTCGACCTCTGGTACGCCTGTCACGTCGAGGATCACCACGCGCGCTCCTGTTTGCGTCACGCCTTCGAGCAGCGTCGTGAGCACTCGATCGGCGCGCCGCTCGTCGAGCCCGCCTACGAGCGTCATTGCGAGCACGTCGTCGTCGATCGGCACGAGGGGCGTCGAGAGTGCGAGCAGGCTGTCCTCTTGTGCTTTGAGCAGCCGCTCTCGGAGCTCGGCTTCGGCGCGATCCATCTCGGCGCGCTTCAGGTCTGTGATGTCCATCGTCACGCCGCGCAGGCCGATCGGCGCGCCAGACTCGTCCCAGATCGCCGTCATCCGACAGTTCACCCAGAGCGTCCGACCATCCTTGGTGATCCAACGATAGGCCGATGAACCGCTCCCTTCCACTGCGGTGCGCTCGGCGTCGCCTTTGGCCATCTCCTGATCTTCGGGGTGAACGAGATCGCGCCAGAAATTCGGGTTTCCCCAGTCCTCGGCGGTGTATCCCGTGATCGGCAGGACTGCGTCGCTCACGTAGTTCATCCGGTGCCGACCGGGATCGTCGACGAAATAACTCTCCCACACGACGCCGGGCACGTTCGCGACGAACCCGTCGAGCCGCTGGTGGAGTGCGCGCTCCTTGAGCAGGGCTTCTTGCGCGTTTTGCTCGGCGTGGGCGCGCCGGTTCACGTCGAACACCACGCTGTGGAGCTTGGCCGGACGCCCCTCCTCGGCTGGCTCGTACAGGAAGTGCGTATCGACCCAGATATGACCGCCGCCCTTGCACAGCATTCGATGGGGCGAGAGGTGGGACTCCCCGTCCTCGACGAACCGCATCGCCTCTGCGTTCGCCTGGGCTCGATCGTCCGGGTGGATGATCGATGTGAAGAAGTCGGGCACGCTCATGCATTCCTCGACCGAATACCCGAGCAAGGTTTGCAGCCCGATCCCGCCGATGAACGTGGGTCGAAATGCGCCGGAGGGCCCTTGTTCGAACTGCAGCACGATCCCGGGCACGAGCGCGATGAGGTCCTCGAGCACCGCGGCGCGCTCCTCGGCGAGCCGCGCCCGCTCCTCGGCTGCCGCAAGCTCGGCGCGCAAGGACTCGATCGTATCGTTCGTCTGACCCATGGTCTGGCTGCTCCTCTGGACGCATGCGACCCTACCAGAAATCATGCAAACGCTCGGGCTTTTTCGGCTGTCCGCCGCGCCTCGGGTGGGCGTTCGACGCGCGTGACGGATCGCGGACGAGCGTGCGCCGCTCGCAGCGTCGCTCGGTTGCTCGGTGCACATGGGGCGGGCGGCATCGCGTGTGCATTGACGGCAAGCTGAGCACAAGGTCCTCCGGACCCGCGCCCGAGGGGGCGTCCCCGCGCGCCGGATCTCGCGTCGAAAGCCGCGTCCTCCGATGGGGACGCCCCTCTCTTTACTCTTCGCGCGAGAGCCGACCTCGATGTCCTAGCCGAAGACCTCGCGCGAAAGCGCCTCGACGGCCATGCGGACGGCATCGTCACTCGAATGACGCACCCGGAAGCCGAGGGCGGCGAGCTTGTCCGGGCTCATCGACGAGCGTGGCACGTCGCCGGGCCAGCCGCGATCGCCGCCGGTGAAGCGGATTGTCGCGTCGGGGTAGGGGGAGGCCTTCACGCAGAGCTCGGCGATGCGGGCGACGGAGGTCTGGTCGGGCGGGGCGAGGTTGTAGAGGCCGAGCTGCTCCTTCCCGTGATCGAGCCCGAAGAGCAGGCCGTCTGCGCAGTCCGAGACGTGGAGATAAGGCTTCGATTGCCGACCGTCCCCGAGCACTTCGAGCTCGGTCTTCCGATCGCGTAGTTTCTTCAGGAAATCGAGCGCGGCGCCGTGCGTCCCGCGGGGGCCGACGACGTTGCCGAAGCGGAAGATCGTCGCGTGCAGGCCGAAGCACTCGACGAACGCGCTGATCAGCGCCTCGCCCGCGAGCTTGCTCGCTCCGTAGAGCGAGATCGGCAGGTGGCCGATGTGGCCTTCTTTGCACGTCTCCGGCGTGTCGCCGTAGACCGTGCCCGACGACGAGAAGACGAGCCGCCCCACGCGCGCGCGCCGCATCGCTTCGAGCACGTTGTACGTCACGATCGTGCCCTGCTCCAGGTCGAGCCGCGTCCGCTCGAGGCCCCAGCGCGCCTCGGGGTTCGCCGACAAGTGGAAGACGACGTCGTGGCCTGCGGCGGCCGCCGTGAGCCGTTCGAGGTCGAGCGCGTCTGCCTCGACGAGCGTCACGCGCCCCTCGGCGAGGTGTTCCTGGAGGAACGCGCGTTTCCCGACGGAGAGATTGTCGTACACGGTCACGGGCCCCCGTGTGGCGAGCCGATCCACGAGGTGACTGCCGATGAACCCGGCGCCGCCGACGACGAGCGTCTTCATGTGTTCTCCACTCGACCCTCGGGGCTCCGCTCGGACGAGCCGAGCTCCGCCCCGCCTCCCATCCCGACGACGTGCTCGATCCGTGCCGCGAACTGAAGCTCGTCCCGTGTGACGAAGCGCATCGGCGCGTCGTGGATCCGCAGCGGCCAGCGGAGCTCGGTGATGCGCCCGCGCGCCGCCTGCACCATGTCGATCCACGCCGCCGGCGAGAAATAGGTCCCTCGCACGAGCACGCCCGCCTCCGCGTTGCCCACGACGTCCATGGCCAAGAGCAGGGCCTGCGAGACGGGGCCAAAGCGGAAATGATCCTTCACGATGACGGCGCGCGCGGCGACGCGCAGGCACTCGGCGAGCACCTCGGCCGGCGCCTCGCAATGGTGCAGCACGTCGGAGATCGTCACGATCTCGAACGCGCCGTCCGGGAACGGCAGACGCCGCCCGTCGTAGGGGACGACCTCGATCACCGTGCGGGGACGAACCAGCACGTCCACGCCTGCGACGCGGTTTGCGCCCACGCGTTCGCCGATGGCGGCGGCGATGGCCCCGTCGCCGGCGCCCACGTCGAGCAGCGACTGCGCGGGGCCTGCGAGCGCGGCGAGCGCGTCCGTGATGCGCTCGGCCCGCGGGAGCGTCACGGCGCGCCGGTGCAGCGCGAAGAGGGCCTTCTGGATCCCCAGCACGGACGGCGGCTTAGCCGAGGCAGGCCGGCGGGGCAACGTGCTAACGTCCGCGCCGCCCGTGGACAAGCCCGCTCTTTCCCTCCCGCGCCGCCTCCTCGCCGCTGCGCGGCGTGATCCGCCCCGCGCCGCCGCTGCGCTCCTCGCGGGCCTCTCGATGCTCGTGGCCGTCGGGGTGGTCGTGCTGCCGTGGCTCGCCAAGACGCACACGTTCGGCTTCCACGACTGGGACGTGCAGACCTCGCACCGCTACCTGGTCAAGACGAGCCTGCTCGATCACCACGAGATGCCCTTCTGGAATCCGTACGCATGCGGAGGATTTCCGGCCTGGGGTTACGTCGAGGCAGACACGATCCTCGTCTCGCCGTGGCTCCTCGCGTACCTGGCCTTGCCGATGAACCTCGCGATCCGGGTCGAGGTCGTGGGCATGGCGCTCCTCGGCGCGGCGGGGGCGTATGCGGCCGGATCGCGGTTCACGAAGAGCCACGGCGCGCGGGCGCTCGTGGCGGCGCTCTGGGCGGTGAACGGCCGCTGGGCGCTGCAAACGGCCTCGGGCCACACCTGGCACCTCGCCTACGCGCTGCTGCCGTGGGCGCTCTTCTTCTTCGAGCGCGCGCGTCAAAAGCCGAATCGCGCCCTCGACGTCGTCTTGCTCGGCGCCACGTTCGCGGCTCTCGTCTACGCGGGCGGCATCTATCCGCTCCCGCACACCGTGCTCGCGCTGGGGATCTACGCGATCGTCGTCGGCGCGCTGGAGAAGAGCGCGCGGCCGCTCGTCGTGCTCGGGGCTTCGGGCCTGCTCGGCGTCTCGCTCGCAGCACCAAAACTCTTCCCGATGCTCGACGTCTTCGGCAAGGCGCCGCGGCTCGTGCCCTCGACCGAGGCGATCGACATGGGCGCGCTCTTCACGATGCTGACGGCGCCCGACCAGGGGTTTGGGTCGCGGCCCGTGCGCGTGCCGGCGTACGGCTGGCACGAGTGGGGCATGTACATCGGGCTGCCCGGCGTGCTGATCCTCGCGCTCGCATTGTTGCTCGTGCAGGGCAAGCGAGAGGCGGCGCTCAAGGTGGTCGGCGCGCTCTTTGGTCTGCTCGGGCTCGGGGCGTTCCACCCGAACGCGCCGTGGACGCTCTTGCACGAGCACGTGCCGGTCTTCCGATCGCAACACGTGCCGTCGCGGTTCTTGTATCCGGCCGTGCTCGTCCTCGCGATCGTGGCGGCGAGCGGGATCGGTCGGCTCGTGGAGCGGGCGGGCCGGCGGCGGCCTTGGCTCGACGCGGCGCTCGCGGCGCTCGTGTTCTTGATCGGGATCGACGTCGCGCGCGGGGCGCAGAAGCCGATGGCGCAGTCGATGTGGATGGTCCCGCCGGATCACATTCCTGCGGACAGGCCCTTCCATTTCGAGAAAAACCCGCCGTTCCAGTACAAGCAGCGCGACTGGGCGGGGCCGATGTACCTCGCGATGCTGGGCAACACGGGCGTGCTCGATTGTTACGGCGCGCCGCCCTTCGAGCGGAAAGGCGCGCTCGCCTCGGACGATCCGCGCCACCGGGGCGAGGTGTTCGTCGCGGAGGGGCCGGGCACGGCGAAGCTCGCCGAGTGGAGCCCGAACGGCGCGACGATCGAGCTTGCGGGCGCGGAGGCGGGATCCCTCGTCGTGTACAACATGAACTACGACGAGGGCTGGCGGGCGTCGGCGGGCAAGGTGGAGAACGTGGACAACCGCGTGGCCGTGCGCTTGCCCCAGGGCGTGACGACGCTCTCCTTGGCGTATCGGCCGCCGGGCTTCCTTCTGGGGTGTTTCGTCGGGCTCGTGGCGCTCGCCGGCGCCATGGCGATGGTGCGCGCCGAGAAACGCGAGGACGAGGGGAAGGTGCAAGGATGAAGTGGCCGCGTGTGGCCCTCGGGGCCTTCGTGGCCCTCGGGATCGCCGAGCTTGTCGGGTTTTTCGTCACCTCGCGGCGAAAGCCCGATTTCGCGGACTGGGCGGCCCTCGTGGGGCCCATGGCCGAGGAGCGAAAACAAGGTGAGCTCGTGGTCGTCGCGCCGTCCTGGGCCGAGCCGCTCGCGCGGCAGGCGCTCGGCGACGAGGTCTTTCCGCTCCGCGACGTCGCGCGGCCCGACGTGTCGCGGGTTCGCACGGCGCTGGAGGTCTCGGCGTTCGGGGAGCGCGCGTCCGAGCTTTCGGGCTTTCGTGAAACCGGCCGGCGCGAGGTCGGGCCTTTCGTGATCCGGCGCCTCGAAAACCCGAGCCCTGCCGCAGTGGTCTTCGATTTCGTCGACGGCCTCGGCCCCGCGCAGGCGGACGTCCGCGTGACGAGCCCCGAGGCCGCCTGCTTGTGGAACCCGAACGCGCGTGTCCTCGCCGGCGGCCTCGGCGGCCACCCCACGTTCCCCGCGGCGCGCTTCGAATGCCCGGGCGGCCCGTTTTTCAGCGTCGGCCCGACCGTCATCGCGGACCAGGATTTCCGCCCGCGCCGCTGCCTCTTCTCGCACCCGCCCGCGCGGGGGGAGGTCGTCACGCGATTCTCGGGTGTCCCGCTCGGCCACGTGATCCGCGGGCACGGCGGGATGTACTGGATCCTCGAGCGCGAGCGGAAGGGGGCGCCGGTCGCGCTCGCCGTGCGCGTCGACGGCGAGGAGATCGGCCGCTGGGAGCACCGGGACGGTGAGGGTTGGGCGGCATTCGAGATGCCGCTCGGCGCCCACGCGGGCAAGAAGAGCGCGACGGTGGAGTTTTTCGTGTCGAGCAAGAACCACGCGCACCGGCACTTTTGCTTTGAGGCGGACACGCGATGAGCGGGGTCAAGCTCACCTGGAAAGACGATCTCGTCGCCGCGTTGCTTGCGGGCGTCGTGATGGCCTTGCTCGTCGCGACCGTGGGCGACCTCGGGTATGCGCGGGACGAGGGGTTTTACTTTCACGCGGCCGACAGCTACCGCCGCTGGTTCGAGCTCCTCTTCGCGAACCCGCGGGCCGCGTTCGAGCCGAAGGCGATTGACAACGCGTGGCGGGTGAACAGCGAGCACCCGGGCCTCATCAAATCGCTGTTCGCGCTCTCGAACCTCTTCCTGCAGAAGAAGCTCCACCTCTTCGCGATGGAGGGGACGAGTTATCGATTCCCGGGGATCTTCCTCGCGGGCGCGGGCGTTGGTCTCGTCTATCGATGGGGCGCCGAGGCGCGCGGGCGGATCGCGGGGCTCTTCGCGGCGATCGCGCTCTTTTGCATGCCGCGTTTCTTCTACCACGCGCACCTCGCTTGTTTCGACGTGCCCGTCGTGACCATGTTCCTGCTCGCCACGTATTGCTTCTGGAAGGCGATGCGGGAGGGCGGATCCCGCTGGCCGATCGCGGCGGGGCTCGCGTTCGGCCTCGCGCTCGACACGAAGCACAATGCGTGGTTCTTGCCGATCCTCGCCGTCACGTTCGTCGCGCTTTGCCTCGTGCGCGACCGGCTGACGGGCGGGGACGTGAAGGAAACGGCGCGCCGGGCGCTCGCTACACTCGGCGCGATGGCCTTGCTCGGCCCGCTCGTGATGTATGCGCTGTGGCCGTGGATCTGGCGGGACACGTTCGCGCGGCTCGGCGCGTATGCGTCGTTCCATCTGAATCACGAGTATTACAACATGGAGTTCCTCGGGCGGACCTACTGGACGCCGCCCATGCCGCGCCTGTATGCGCCGGTGATGACGGCGGCGACGGTGCCGGCGGTGACGCTCGCGCTCTTCGCCCTCGGGCTCGGGGTGCGGGCGCGGGCGCGGATCCAGGCGCTCCTCCGCGCGCGGGCCGGCAAGATCGCGCGGCGCGAGGGCGGCGAGACGGATCTGCTATGGCTCATGGCGATCGGCATTTCTTACGGCGCGTGGGTCCTGCCGAAGACGCCCATCTTCGGCGGCACGAAGCACTGGATGCAGGCGTATCCGTTCCTCGCGCTCTTCGCCGGGGCAGGGGTGTCCTGGCTCGTCTCCGTGCTCCGGGGAGAGCTCAGGCGGCTGAAAGGTGCGAACCTCCGGCGTTTCGCGCGTGGCCCTGCGGCGGCGATGGCGCTGTTTGTGGTGTTGCTCGCGGCGCCGATGGCCGAGACGGCGGGGTCGCATCCGTGGGGGCTCTCGAACTACACGCCGCTCGTGGGCGGGGCGAAGGGCGCGGCGACGCTCGGGCTCAATCGAACGTTCTGGGGGTATACGACGGGCGCGGTGGTGGAGTACCTCAACCACGAGGTGCCGAAGGGCGGGACCGTCTACGTGCACGATACGGCCTGGCCCTCGTGGGAGATGTTGCAAAAAGACGGCCGGCTGCGGAAGGACATCCGCGGGGTCGGCGCGGTGCACGAGGCGGATTTTGCGCTCTACCACCACGAACCGCACATGCTGGGGCAGGAGTACCAGGCGTGGGTGGCCTATGGGACGGTGCAGCCGGCGCATGTGGCGGGGCTGCATGGGACGCCGGTCATCTGGATTTATCGGCGGAAGGGGCGGTGATGTACAAAGGCTTTGGCGCATTCAGCAGCGGGAGCGGGAGCGGAAGCGGGAGCGGGAGCGGGAGCGGAAGCGGGAGCGGGAGCGGGAGCGGAAGCGGGAGCGGCAGCGGGGGCGGCAGCGGGAGCTTCATCCCATTTACGCAGGGGGCGGACGCCGGCTACAAGGGATGCGCATGTTGAGGCAACGACAATGGGGGCACTACCTGGGAGTGCTGATGAGCCTCTTTGGTGTGGGATGCGGGGGGAGCGCACGGGACGTGCGGGTGCTCGAGTGGGTGCATGCGCAGAGCGTCGCGCCCCAATCCACGCAAGAGATTTCCCTCCCGGGCGATCTTGCGGGGGCGAGCGCGGATGCCCGGGTGCACGTGGCGCGGCTCGCCGATGGGCGCACTTGCATCCTCCTCAAGAAGTCAATCGGATGGAAAAGCAACTTCGAGGGAGGGCTCCTATGTGACGCCCCCTTGCTTCCTGCCGAGATCGTAGCGGCGCCGTCCGCTCCACGCGCCTACGTGAGCCTACCCGGACACGCGGTGTTCGAGGAGCTTTATGTGCGAACCCAGCACGACAAACGCACCTTCGACGTGTACTTCGATCTGAACTGACGCTTCCTCGACGCCGGTGCGCTGCGGTTGCCGCCCGGCGCGCTCGTCTTCCGTGCACGTGCGCGTGCGTGATTCCAGGACGAGAGACGTGTCTCACACACGCCTGAAAGCCGCTTCAGTCGTCCACGTGTCGGACACCGTCCGATTCGCGGAATTGACGTGTCGCTCGCCGTCTACGAAGGGGAAGACCGGCGGGCCCTCGCCGCGTTCCTCTTTGCTCTCACGACGAGTGACGACCCCTCGATTTATTTACGGAGGACCGTGATGCCCGACGACACCGCCCTGATCCCCGATGTCCACGAGGCGACGAGCGCCCCCGACGCGCGCACCCACCTCGGATGCCGCTTGCGAGGCATGTCGTGGTTCGTCGGCGCGGCGCTCCTCGGCCTCGCGGCTCGCGGCGTCCACCTGCAGATCGTGCACGGCGCTGAGCACGCGGCCCGCCTCGAAGCCGCCAGCGTGAAACGAGTGCGCCTCGCGCCGAGCCGCGGGGTGATCCGCGACGCGCGCGGCCGCGTCGTCGCCGAGAATCGCGTCGCCGTCGACGCCTACGTCCTCCCCGATCGGATGCTCGCCCGACCGGACGAGAAGGTGCCCCGCCTCGCCGCCGCGCTCGGCCTCAACGATGACGAGCGCAGACGTCTCCGCCAGAAGCTCGACGCTGTGCCCGCTGCGAAGCGCGACCAGTTCCTCCTCGTGCGCCGCGACGTCGATCCCGAGCGACTTCTGGCGATCCACGACGACCGCGCGCTCTCCTGGATCAAGCTCGTCGAACGAGCGGGGCGGCGCTACCCGTTCGGCCCCCTCGGCGCGCACGCGATCGGGTACATGAACGAGGTCTCGCCGGCCGAGCTCGCGAAAGATCCCAGCAAACGCCTGGGCGATCGCGTCGGCCGCACCGGCGTCGAGCGCGCGCGGGATCGAGCGCTGCGCGGCACGCCTGGCCACGCCTTCGTGGGCGTGTCGAGCCGGGTCGTCGTGCCCGCGGGGCGCGAGGGCACGGCGCCCATCGCTGGACATGACGTGACGCTGACCCTCGACATGGATCTCGTGCGCGCGCTGGACGAGGCCTTCGACCGCCACGACCAGCGCAAAGGCGCCGCGGTGCTGATCGACGTGCACACCGGCCGCGTGCTCGCGATGACATCGCGACCCGCGTTTGATCCCAACCTGCTCGATCGCGGCGTGGCCGTCCCCGCGGCGGGCTCCGAGCTCGATCGCGCGCTTCTGCAGAGCGAACCGCCGGGCTCGACGATCCACCCCTTCACGGCGCTGGCGGCGCTCGCCTCGGATCGCGCTGCTGCCGAGCATCCGGTCGAGTGCAAGGGCTTTTACCCTCTCGGGCGCCGGTTGTTTCGCTGCACGCACTCTCACGGTCGGGTCGATCTGGATCACGCCCTCGCCGAGAACTGTTTCGTGTGGCTCTACGATCAGGCCGCGCGCCTCGGGCTCGACGCCATCGTCGGCGAGGCCAGGCGATTCGGCCTCGGCGCGCCCACCGGCATCGAGGTGGGCCGAGAGCTCGCCGGGCTCGTCCCGACCCGCGCCTGGTTCGAGCGCGCCGATCCGGGCCCCTTTCGCGCGGGCCACAGCCTCACTGCCGCGATCGGGCTGGGCGTCGTGCGGGTGACGCCGATCCAGCTCGCGGTGGCCTATGCGGCGCTCGCGAACGGCGGCACCGTGCGCACGCCGCAGATCGTCGTGAGCGACGTGCCAGCGCCCGCGCGGCAGGTGGACGTTCCCGCCGCGGATCTCGCGCGGATCCGCGCCGCGCTGCGCGCCCGTGCGAGCGAGCTCTACGGGTTGCAAGCCAGCGGCGTGGCCGGCACTCTGGGCGCGTCCGACTCGCGCGAGTTCTTCCTGATGTCCACGGCCTACATCGAAGCGGAGGACGCTCCACCGGACGACGAGCCGCGCGCGCGCCCCATCCGCATGCCGGAGACGAACGGCTGGTTCGCGGGCTTCGCGCCTGCGGACGCCCCCGAGGTGGCCATCGTCGTCCTCGTCCAGGGCCGGTCCTTCGCGGATCACCGCACCGCGAGCGCCATCGCGGACGACACGCTGCGCGCCTACTTCGCCGGCAAGGAAAGAGGCTCCCGATGATGCGCGTCTTGCGAAACCGTCCCGTCGTGGTGGTCGTCGTCGCCGCCGTCGCGCTCGCCGCCGTCGGGCTCGCGACCGTGCACGCGGCGGGGCTCGCCTTCCCGGGAAGGAGCGCGCTCTGGCCCCGGCAGCTCGCGTGGCTCCTCGTCGGTTCGGCCGCGGCGCTCCTCGTTGCGCGCGCGGATCTGCGCCGTCTCCAGGACCGCCGAGCGCTGCTGATTCACGGCGCGCTGATCCTCACCACCCTCGCTACGTTCGCCGCGTCGGGGGCCCGCGACACGCACCGCTGGCTGCACCTCGGGCGCCTCAACGTGCAGCCGTCCGAGCCCCTCAAGCTCGGCCTCGTGCTCGCGCTCGCGAGCTGCTTTTCTCGTCCCGCCGAAGGCCCGCGACCGCTCCGCGATCTCGCGCTCCCGGCGGGGCTCCTCGCCTGCACGTTGATCCCTGTGCTGCTCCAGCCGGATCTCGGGACCGCGGGGGTGCTCGCGTTGATCGCCGCGTCGGCGCTGGCGCTCGAGCGCTTTTCGCTCGGCGCTCGGGTCACCCTGGCCCTCGGCGTGCTCGGCAGCCTCGCGGCCGTGTGGCTCACCCTGCACGACTACCAGCGCGCGCGCCTCGCTGCGTTCGTTCACGGCGCCGATCCGATGACCGCCGGCTACCAGAGCGACCACGCGTTGCGGCTCGTCGGCGCCGGCCGTCTCCTCGGCGCCAAGAGCTTCGCGGGGAGCGAGCCCTACCCGCTGCCCGAGGCCCACGGCGACTTCGCCTTCGCGGTCTGGGCGCACGAGCACGGCTTCGCCGGCGCGGCGCTGGTGCTCGCGCTCTACCTCGCGCTGGTGCTCGCCGCGCTGCGGATCGCCGCGGGCGCGCGCGACCGCTTCGAGGCCCACGTCGCTGTGGGCGTCGCGGCGCTCGTGTTCTGGCAGGCGGTGATCAACGCCGGCATGGTGATGGGCCTGCTGCCCGTGGTGGGCGTCACGCTGCCCCTGATCTCGTACGGCGGCTCGAGCGCGTTCACGTGCCTCGTGGGCGTCGGGCTGCTCGCGAGCGTGGCCCGGCGGTCCACCACGGCGTAGCCAGGGCCGCTGAGCCTCGCCGGGCTGATCCGCCTCTCCACCACAGGCTCGGCGCGCTTCCGCTTCCGCTGCCGCTGCCGCTGCCGCCCCCGCTTCCGCTCCCGCTGCCGCTGCCGCTGCCGCTGCCGCCCCCGCTTCCGCTTCCGCTCCCGCTTCCGCTGCCGCTGCCGCTCCCGCTTCCGCCTCCATTCCCGTTTCCGACGCCCCCGCGCCGTCTCCGACGTCGTTCGCGTCGAGCACCACACGCGAACCGCACGCCCGCGGCATGCGTGTTGCCATGGATTCGGTCGAGCCGTTCGCTGTGTGCACGCGCGGGCTCGGGAGATCCTCATGGCCCATCGATTCCTGCGTGATTGCAACCCGGATCCCGATGAATCCGTGGAGTCATGGCTCGCGCGCATCTTCGAGCGCGCCCAGCGCGTCGCCCTCGTGACCGGGCTCCTCGCCCAGGGCTGCACGACCGAGCCCACGCAGGCGCTCGCGGAGCCCGCGGATACGGACGCCGTCGATGAGGCGGGAAACGCGCAGGTGGCCCGCGGAGTGCCTTGCGCGCCCGGCACGTACCTCCCCATCTCGGCGAGCGGCCTCTCGCCCGCGCGGCGCTTCGATTCCCTCGCCATCCGCACCCTCAGCGGCATCCGGGCCTCGGAGGAGGGCCCGGAGCGCTGGACGCTCTCCGACTTCAACGTCGTCAGCGAGGTGGGCACCGCCTGCGCGACAGCCACGACCCGCGAATGCCACCAGAAGATCCGCATGCACCCGGAGCCCTTCCGGGCGACGAGCTGCTTGCAGATCTGCAGCGAGACGTCGGTCGTGACCACGGCGGGCAACGAGGTGCGACGCTGGGTCGGTGTCCCGGAAATTCGCACGCTCCTCGGCCCGATCGACACGCCCGACGAGGCGCTGCTGCTCGTGGAGTCCATGGGATACGACCTCACCTGCGACAATGCCGAGCGCACCTCCGTGCGCGCGGCGCCGGACGGTTTCATCGTGACGGCCACGAAGATCACGAGGGACTGCGCGCCGATCATCACCACGCGATACACGCTGCGCATCTGGCGTAGCGGCGAGATCCAGGAGGTCCGCACCGAGGAGATCGAGCGTGACTCGGCGTGCATCGGGCGTGTCCCGGCCGGGCTCACGAGCGCGCCCGCGGACGAGGGGCGGTCTCGGCTCGGGGACTTCCTCGCGCGCGCCGCGCACCTGGAGGCGGCGAGCGTGATCGCCTTCGAGCGGCTCGCGGCGGAGCTCTCCGCGCTCGGCGCGCCAGCGTCGCTCGTGCACGAGGCGCGGAGGGCGGCCGAGGACGAGGTCCGGCACGCGGACGTGGTCTCGGCCCTCGCGCGGGCGCGCGGCGGCGGCACGCCCGTCTCGCCGCGTGTGGAGGCGTTGCCGCTCCGCGCGCTCTTCGCGCTCGCCCTGGAGAACGCGGTGGAGGGCTGCGTGCGCGAGACGTTCGGGGCGCTCGTGGGGGCCCATCAGGCGCGGCGCGCGGCAGACGTCGAGTTCGCGGCGGCGATGCAGGAGATCGCGGCCGACGAGGCGCGGCACGCGGCCCTGTCGTGGAAGGTGCACGTCTGGGCGATGGAGCGGCTCGGGCCGGAGGAGCGGGCGCATGTCCAGCAGGCGCAGGCCGACGCGCTTTCGCGTCTCGCGGCGTCGACGACGCGCGCCCCGGCCCCCGAGGTGGCGCGCGCGGCGGGTTTGCCGGGGCCTAACGAGGCGGCATGCCTGCTCGATGTGCTTCGGCAGGGCATCGTGGCGGAGGCGTAGGCGGGAGGTTTCAGGGCGAGGCTTCGCCCCGGGGCTTTGCCGAGGCGTTCGCCTCGCGCTGATGGAATGCCCCGCCGCCGCCGCTGCCGCTGCCGAATCGGCTCTCAAACTCGACGTGCAAGGAGAAGTCGAGGGCGTCCGCCTCGTCAGCACCTCGGTAAGGGCCGCAGTTCGGGACGCACGGCCTCGCCGAAGCGCGGGCTCGACGACCCCAAGGGGCCCGGCCCAATGCCGACGGACGACCCGTCAAAAAAATGCATGAAGCGATGCGACTTGCCCCGGCGACGCGTGATCTGGGTGCAAGGAGCAAGATTTCATGCGTCGACTCTGGGTCGTCCTGTTTGCAAGCACCCTGTTCGGGTGCAGCCTCATCCCGTCGAAGACCTCTGGCCTGCTCGGCAAAACCCCCGGCGCCACGAAGACGGCGGAGCAAGATCCATCGTCCCAAGGTTCAGCCGGCGTGAAGAACCTCTCCGAGCGCGCAGAGAAGGTGACCGCGAAGGCAGCCAAAGGCGAGGCGATCACGGCCGAGTGGCATAACCGCCTGACAAACCGCGAGGCCTTCGTCGCATACGTGACGAAGAGCTACCAGGAGCCGGCGGCGAAGGTCGAGGTGACGATCGAGCCGAGCTGGTTCGAGGGGTTCACGCCGCTGGATGCGAAATACAAGGCGGCGATCGACGAGGCCTCGAAGACGAACCGCTGGGATCACGCCGCGAAGATCGACGACAAGGCGACCACAGACTACTTCCGCGGCTTTCATAGCGGCAAAGACGGGACGGTCGACGCGAAGGTACTCGAGGTCGCCGCCTACGACGATTGGTCAGTCACCAAAGAGCTCGGGTTGCCCGTCTCGCGCGACCGCCGGGTGCAGGTGATGATCCAGGCGAAAGGCGAGACGTATTGCCGCGTCTACGGCGTGACCGTGAACTCGAAATACAACGGCGGCTGGGGCGCGCCGTACACGATCGGCGGCGCGAACATCCAGAGCTCGAGCTGCAAATAGAGGGCAGAGGTCCCACGTCGGGCCCAAGGTCGATGGATCCACGAAGAGAGAATGCAATGAACGGAAAGCAAACGCATTTCGTCGAGCTGCGATGTCTTGTCCTCGCCCTCGGGGTCGGCGCCGTCACGGCAGCCTGCGGGGGGGAGCCCGCGACCGAGGGCACGGCTCGGGCAGCCGCAGAGCCCCCGGCGCGGCATGCACCCGCCGCGATGGGGAGGGACCTACGCGCGGCCTACATCGCTTCGACGCAGCGCGGGGCGCCGCCGCGTTATGCCGCGGAGGCATCGTCGCCCGGCCGCCTGCGTGCCGAGAACGAGGCGCAAGCGTTCTCGACGACGCTCGACGGCGCCGGCGTGTCCGTGACCTCGCGCGACGGGGGGCTCACGTTTTCGATGCGCGCGACGGGGTTCGGCTGCGCATCGGCCGTCGCGACGCTCGGCGAGGCCTCGCCCGAGGCGGAAGGGAATTTCATTCGTTATCGACGCGAGAACCTCGAAGAATGGTATCTGAACGGACCCCTCGGGCTCGAACAAGGTTTTACGCTCGCGCGGGCGCCTGCTTGTGCGGGCACGAAGGTCGTCGCGCTGGAGCTCGGCGGCGATCTGCTTGCCGCGATCGTGGATGAGGACGGTGATGGGCGCGGCGACGCGCTCGAGCTCGCCGATGGCGCAGGTCGGAGGGGGCTCGCTTATTCGGAGCTCTACGCGACGGACGCGACGGGCAGGGAGCTCCCGGCGTGGCTCTCCCTCGAAGATCGGCGGCTCACCATTCACGTTGATGATGCGGGCGCCGTGTATCCGGTGGAGATCGATCCGCTGATCACGCAGCAGGCGAAGCTTACGGCGAGCGACGCCGCGGAGGGCGACTTCTTTGGCCTTTCGGTCGCGATCTCCGGGGACACCGCGCTCGTCGGGGCGCCCTGGGACGATGATAAGGGGTCCGCGTCGGGCGCCGCGTACGTTTACGTGCGTGCGGGCGGCATCTGGATGCAACAGGCGAAGATCGTGCCGTCCGACGGCGAGGGGTCGGACCGGTTCGGCTATGTCGTCGCGCTCTCCGGGGACCGCGCGCTCATCGGGGCGCCTTATGACAACCAGACGGGCGGCTCGGCGTATGTCTACGTGCGGAGCGGCGGCGTCTGGACGCAGCATGCGAAGCTCGTGTCGAGCGACCTCACGGCGGGCGACCTCTTTGGCCGATCGGTCGCGATCGAGGGGACGACCGCGCTCATCGGCGCGGAGAACGACGACGCGAAGGGCGCATACTCGGGCTCGGCCTATGTCTTCGTGCACAATGGCATCTGGACGCAGCAAGCAAAACTCGTGGCGAGCGACGGCGTGCCCTCCAGCATTTTCGGCAGCGGGGTGGCCCTCTCGGGAGATACCGCGCTCATCGGAGCCGAGGAAGGGGACGACAATGGCGTGAAGACCGGTACGGCCTATGTCTTCGTGCGGAGCGGATCGGCGTGGACCCAGCAGGCGAAGCTCGTGCCGGGCGACGCGAAGGCAGGAGATTACTTCGGGATGTCGGTGGCGCTCTCGGCAGACACCGCGCTCGTCGGGGCGTACAAGCACAGTGCGAAGGGCTATAGCTCCGGCGCTGGTTATGTGTTCGTACGGAGCGGAGCCACGTGGACCACGCAAGCGAAGCTCCTCGCGAGCGACGGGGTGGCGGGCGATGGCCTCGGTTACGAGGTCGGCCTCGAGGGGAACAAGGCGATCCTCGGCGCGTACGGCGCGGCCGCGCAGGCGGCGGGTTCCGGGGCGGCCTACCTCTTCGAGCGAAGCGGCGAGGCCTGGACCGAACAGGCGAAGCTCGTCGCGAGCGACGGCGCGATGGACGACCGCCTCGGCATTTCGGTCGCACTCTCGGGTGGCATGGCGATCGTGGGGGCGCACCTCGACGACGGGTTGGTGCTCGACGCCGGATCCGCCTACATCTTCGACGTCAAGTCGAACCCAGGGAGCTCGTGCGCAAGCGCGCTCGATTGCAAGAGCGGGTTCTGCGTCGACGGCGTCTGCTGCAATACGGCCTGCGGTGGCGGCGCCGCGGACGATTGCCAGGCATGCAGCATGGCGGAGGGCGCGGCGGCGGATGGAACCTGCGTGCCGCTCGCTGCGGGCACGGATTGCCGCGCGAGCGTAGGCGCGTGCGACGTCGCCGAGGTCTGCGACGGCGCCGCAAACGATTGCCCTGCGGATGAAAAACGCGCCATGGGCACCGAATGCCGCGCTGCCTCCGGCGAATGCGACATCGCCGAGACCTGCAACGGCGCCGCGAACGATTGCCCCGTCGATGCCAGCGCGCCGGATGGCGCCGTATGCACCGCCGGGACGTGCTCCGGCGGCGTGTGCATGAGCGGAAGTGGCGGCTCTGGCGGAAGCGGCGGCTCTGGCGGAAGCGGCGGCTCTGGCGGCTCCGGCGGAAGCGGCGGCTCTGGCGGCTCCGGCGGAAGCGGTGGCTCCGGCGGAAGCGGCGGCAGCGGCGGCTCCGTTGCCGAGGACGGCGGCTGTGATTGCAGCGTTCCGGGAGACCGTCCGGTCAACGACAGCCGCGCGGCCCTCTTCGTCCTCGGCCTCGGCATGCTCGTGGCGCGCGGCCGCCGTATCCAACGCCGCGCCTGATCAGCGGCGCCCCTTCACCTTGCGCTCGAGCTTGCGGGCGTCCTGGATCAGATCACGCAGATCGGCGTTTTCCTCGGCCGTAGCCTCGATCGGCCGCAGGATCGCGAGGGCCTCGTCGACGTGCGCCGCCGCGGACGGGCCCCGCTCGTTTTCCGCCAGAATGAGCAGGGCCGCCGCGACCTCGTGCCGGTTCTGCGGCGTGTCCACCGCCGCGAGGTGCCTCTTCAGCAGCTCGACGCTTCGCCGCTGCGCCGCCTGGCCCACGTCGAGCCGCTTCGTCTCCAGCTCGAGCTGCCCGAGATGCCCAAGCGCCACCCCCAGATCATGCTCCGACCGCCGCGCATCCGGCGCCTTCTCCGCGAGCTTTTCCAGCAAGTCCACCGCGCGGCGCATCTCGACCCGAGCCTCGTCCACGCGGCGCAGAGCCCGCAAGACGTCCCCCAGCGCCAGCGCCGACACCGACTGATCCCGCTGCCACTCCAGGTTGTCCGGGGCGAGCGCGACGAGCCGCGCCGACGAAGCGTCGCTCTCCCGCATCCACGGCAATGCCGCCTCCGCGTCGCCCCGCGCGATGGCCAAGGCCCCGAGCCGATCCGACATCGCCCCCACGGCCCGCTGCCACTCGATGTTCGACGGATCCCTCTCGGCGAGCGCGCGATACCCGGCGTGCGCCGCGCGATACGAAGGCTCGGCCGCGGCGAGCTCCCCCGCGTGCTCGTCCGCCGCCCCGAGCTGCATCTCCGCGCTCGCCAGATCGTACCGGGCCACCATGTCATCCGGGCGCGCCGCGACCCGGGCGCGGGCGAGATCCAGCGCCGCGACCGCCTCCTCGCGCTCGGCGCGGACTTCCCCCGAGAGGTTCAGCGTCTTCCACCGATCACAACGCAACGAGAACAGCAAGCGCGAAGCCTCGGACGCCGGGCCGCCCGCCTCGGCGACGAGCGAAAGCGCGGCCGGCCGCGCCAGCTCGAGGAGCCTCCGAGAAGCCAGCAGATCGCCCCTCAAGCGCGCCACCTCGGCGAGCGCCACGTGGGTCCTCACGAAGAGCCCACGGAGCTCCGGCCCCGCCCCCTCCCGGCCCATCGCCGCGCAAGATTCGTACAGCGTGGTCGCCTCATCGAGTTCTCCGCGGCGCTTGTGAACATCCCCGAGCCGGACCGCCGCAAGGCAGCGCGCCGCCGCGGCCAGGTCCCCGGCGCCTGCGCTGTCCGCCGCGGTCCTGCTGCGCTGGTAGCTCTCTTCGGCGCCCGCGAGATCGCCGCGCGCGAAGGCGACATCCCCCGCGAGACCCGCGACCTCGGCTCGCCGGAGCAGCGCGCCGGCGTCCTCGGCGCCGACCGAGCGATCTTGGTAGTCCTTGACGGCCCGGGCGACGCCGTCGAGCGCGTCGAGGCGCCCGACCCTCTCGAGCCGATCGCGCAGATCCCCCAGGATGAAGCTCACGAGCGCCTCCGCGGCGGCCCGCTCCGACTCGGCGCGCGCCCTGGCGGACTCGGCCCGCGCCTGCTCCGCGCGTGCGAAGGCCCGCTCCGCGAAGATGCGCCGCAGCCCCACGGCGCCAAGGACGAGGAGCACGACGAGCGCCGCGCTCGCCACGAGGAAGGCCGCCTGATACCGCCGCACGAAGCGCCGGACGAGATCGCTGGTCGTGTATCTGTGGGCCGCGACGAGCCGGCCGGCTTGCCAGCGCTTGAGGTCCTCGGCGAGATCCTGGGCGGACGGGTATCGCACCTCGGGCTCGGGCGCCATCGCGCGCTGGACGATGGCGGCGAGATCGGGCGGCGCGTCGGGGGCGTTTCGGGCGAGCCGCTCGGGAGCGTGCTCGGCGGCGCGCGTCGAGAGCGAATCGCCGCGGCCGGCGTGGGGCGGGGCGCCGGTGAGCACGTGGTAGAGGATCGCGCCCAGGCCATACACGTCGGAACGCGCATCGGCGGCTTGCCCGCGCACCTGCTCGGGGGCCATGTAGGCGAGGGTTCCGAGCACCTCGCCGTCGCGCGTGGTCATCGGTTCGAGGGCGCTGGCTTCGTCCGAGGCTCTCGCCCTGTCGGCGCTCTCGTCGCGCTCGCGGGCGAGGCCCCAGTCGACGACGACGACCTCACCGAAGGGACCGACGAGGACGTTCTGGGGCTTGAGGTCGCGGTGGACGACGCCTTCGCCGTGGGCGTAGGCCACCGCGTCCACGACGCCGATCACGGCGGGCAGGAGGCGGAGCCGCTCCTCGAAAGAGCGCGCTTTGGCCGCGCTGCGATCGAGGCTTTCACCCTTCACGAGGCGCATGACGAAGAAGGCCTCGCCGGTGGGCAGGACGCCGGCGTCGTAGACCGGGACGATGGCCGGGTGCTGGAGGCGGGCGGTGATGCGTTGCTCGCGTACAAAGCGGCGCTCGAGCCCTTCGGCGCTGCGGCGCAGGAGTTTGAGGGCGACGGGGCGCCTGAGCAGCCGATCGTCGGCCTTCAGGATGCGCCCCATCCCGCCTCGCGCGATCTCGGCGCCGGGCGTGTATCTGGGGGAGCCGTCGGGCAGGAGCGGGCTGGGGGGCGGGCTCGGGGGTGCGTCGGGGGAGAAGGGCTCGGTGCGGGCGAGAGCGGCGACGATTGCGAGGCAAGCGGGGCAGACGTCGAGGTGCGACTCGGTTCGCGTATGCTCCTCGTCGGCGAGGCTGCCTCTGACAAACGCGAGCAGGGTGAACTCGGAGGGGCAAGTCACCGGCGCATGGATGCTATGGTCGAAGCGGCATGTCGAGCCTCGTGGCAGAGCTGCGTGAAGAAGGCGCGATCCGGGCGCTCGCGCGACGGGCGCGGGAAGCGTGGCCGGGGATCGAGGTCCCCGAGGACGAATTTGGCGCCGAGCTTGCGGCGCACGCGACGGGCTCGAGCGCGCCTCCGGAGCGGGCGGCGGTGGAGATGTGGCTCGCGCTGGCGTGTGCGCGTGGGCACGGCAAGGCGCTGCGTGAGCTCGAGGCGCGCGCGTTTCCTGGGGCGCGGGCGGCGCTCTCGCGGATGGGGTTTTCGGCGGACGCGATCGACGAGGCGCTCCAGAGCCTGCGGGAGAAGCTGTTCGTGGCGCAGGGAGGGCAGCCGGCGCGGATCCTCGCGGCGGCGGCGCATGGGGATCTGGCGGGTGTGATCCGCGTGGCGGCGATGCGGACGGCATTGAATTTGAGGCGGCAGGATCATCGGCTCGCGCTGGGGGATGCGCCGCTGCTCGAGGAGCTCGCGGCGGAGGGTGATCCGGAGCTCGACGCGCTGAAGGAGCAACATCGCGCGGCGTTCAAGGCGGCGATCGAGGATGCGTTGAGGGGCCTTTCGCCGCGGGAGCGGACGTTGCTCCGGATGCACCTTTTGCATGGGCTCTCGATCGACACGATCGGGGCGACGTACCGGGTGCACCGGGCGACGGCGGCGCGCTGGCTCTCGGCCATCCGCGAGAAGCTCGACGGCGAGGCGAGGCGTCTCTTGCGCGAGCGACAGGGGCTCACGGATCGCGAGGTGGAGAGCCTCGCGCGGCTGGTCGAGAGCCGCATCCAGGTGAGCTTCCAGCGGGTGCTGCTTTCGGGGTGTGCTTAGGGCAAACCATCGATTGCCGAGGGCGGCCGCCACCCGCCGCCGTGGCGACCGCCACCCCCTGCGAAGGCCCGTGCCTCCTCAGGCGCACGACCTGCCCCCTTCCTCCAGGAACGGTAACAAATAGATTTCGCTTCCCGCTTCCGCTCCCGCCGCCGCTTCCGCTTCCGCCGCCGCTTCCGCTTCCGCTTCCGCCGCCGCTCCCGCTCCCGCTTCCGCTTCCGCTCCCCGCTTCCTTCGGGACGTCGGCGCACCTCAGTAGAATTCGCTGCGGCACGAATTACCGCACGATCACGCGCACGGGAGAGCCGGGCAGACCCTGCAGCCCCACCCGCACCGGCTTCTTGGACACGAGTTCGAAGCTGTAGCGCCGCAGCAGCGTGCCCAGGACAAGCTTCATCTCGTACAGCGCAAACGCGGCCCCGATGCAGCGCCGATTCCCGCCGCCAAACGGCAGGAATTCGAAGGGGGAATAGGTTCGCTCCAGGAATCGCTCGGGACGAAACACCTCCGACTCCGGAAAGACCGCGGGATCGTGGTGGGCCCAGATGATTTGCGCGAACACGCCTGCTCCGGCCGGCAAATCGTAGCCCGCGATTCGCATTGGCGTATTCAGCTTGCGCCCCACCCCCGGGCTGGGCGGGCGCAGGCGCAGCGTCTCGTTGCACACCGCTTCCAGATACGGCGCCTTGGCCAGCGCCTCGGGCTCCGGATCCGTGCCCAGCGCCGTCAGCTCGTCCTGCAGCCGGCGCAGCGCGGCTGGCGCGTTTCCGAGAAAATAGAGCGCCCAGGAGAGCGCGCCCGCGGTCGTGCTGTGCCCCGCGACGAGCAGCGTGTGGAGCTGCTCGAAGATCTGCTGGTCGTCGAGCGCCGTCCCGTCTTCCTGGCGGGCTTCCAGGAGCAGACTCAGGATATCGGTGCGCTCGGCGGGCTCGGCTCGGCGGCGGGCGAGCTCCGGATCGAGGAAGTTGCGCAGGTCCCGGGTCGCGCGCAGCTTGCGCGCCCACGGGCCGAAGCCCCCGAGCTCCCGGCGCAGCCAGGGAATTATGAGGGTGACGGTCAGGCCGAAGGAGAAGCTCTCGCGCAGCGCCTCGAGCAGCTTCTCGAGGCGCGCCGCTTCCTCCGGTGCAGTGACTCCGAACACGATGTGGATGATCGTCTGCAGCGAGATCTTGTGCATGAGGTCCTGCGCCACGAGCTGCTCGCCCGGCTTGAAGTCCCGGGAGTGCTGCAGGGCGAGGTCGCAGATCTGCTTCCCATACAGGCGCATGCGCTGCCCGTGAAACGGCGGCATGAGCAGCTTGCGCATGGCCGTGTGCCGCGCGCCCGAGAGCGCGAACAGCGACGACTCTCCGAACAGCACGGTGAAGTTCTCGACCAGCATCTGGTCGAAGGTCTCCGGCGGCGCCGCGAACACGGCGCGTAGACCCTCCACGCTGCCGGTGGCCAGCACCGGTTTGCCGTCCATCTTCGGGGCCGACATCGGATCGCCGTAGCGCTCCCGCATGCGCAGCGTGTAGCCGATGGGGTCGAGGATCCCCTGGATGTTCATCAGGAGGTTGTTGGTGGGGCCTTGGGGCAAAGAGGTCATGGGGTGCGTTCCTTCGATTGTTCTATCAGCTTAGGCTCTCGGGATAGGACATCCAAGTATCGCAAGCAGCGGGCCAGCTCAGATCCCGGTTGCCGCTGCCGCTGCCGCCCCCGCCCCCGCTTCCGCTTCCGCTTCCGCTTCCGCTTCCGCTTCCGCTGCCGCTTCCGCTGCCGCTTCCGCTGCCGCCCCCGCTGCCGCTTCCGCTGCCGCTGCCGCTGCCGCTGCCGCTTCCGCTGCCGCCCCCGCCTCCGCTTCCGCGTGTCGGACGCGAATTCAAAGGCGCTCTCGTCCGGGGGGGGCGAGCATGCCCGCGTGCTCGGGTGGCGCAAGGCCAAGCCGTCCTCGCCGTCCTCGCGCTTCGCGCTCCGGGCGGCTCCGGGCGGTGCGAGGCAAAGCCTCGCAGCCTTGCGACACCCTCCGCGCGCGGGCGTGGGGCAGGGGCCCCGGTCGGGGAAGGAGGAAGCAATGGCTCTGAGGATCTACAGCGTCACGATCGAAATGCTGCGGCGGCTGCGGCCGGTCATCGAGAAGATCGGCGGGAAAGATGCGAATCTCGCGGATCAGCTACGGCGCGCCGCCACCAGCGTGCCGCTGAACTTGAATGAAGGCGCGTATTCGCAGGGGCGGAACGAACGGGCACGATGGCACACGGCCATGGGCTCGGCGGCAGAGGTTCGAGCGTGTCTGGACGTGGCAGAGGCACTCGGGTACGTAGAAGCGGTGGATGATGAGCTGCGCGATTCGCTGGACCACATCATCGCTACCTTGCACCGGCTGACGCGGCGGTGAAGCGTAAAGCGGGCCGTCCCTCACCGGGCGGCCCGCCGTTTTCGCCGAGCGTCAGAGGGGGGCGTGTAGCGCCAGACGGTTTCGCGCCAGTTGCAGCCGGGCGTAGGCGGTCGTCCGTCGGACTCGAAGCATTCGGGCGATTTCCGGCATCGAGCGGCCCTCGATTTCATAGGCGACCAGCACGGCAGCGACCTTGCGGCCGAGTTTGCGAAGGGCCCTCGCAAGGAGGTGGGCGGCGTCGATTCCCTCGATCACCCGCGGAAAGACCGCCAGCTCCGGGAGCTCTCCCGGGAGCTCTTCCGTCCGATTCCGCGCGAGCTTCCGATGATTCGATGCGATGTAGAGCGCCACCATGGAGAGCCACAGCCGCGCCTGTTCGCCAAACGCGACGCCGTCGCGTCGCCTCCAAGCAACAATGAACACCTCTTGCACGAGGTCGTCCGCCTCCCGCTCCGGAACGCCACGCTTCAGAAGGACGCGCCGAACGAAGTCCCAGGATTCACGGTAAAACCGCGCGAAGGTCGCCTCCGGGGAGGGAAGGGTTGCTGGTTTCTTGGCGGATTCAGGATAGACGTCTACGTTGCTCACAGCTTGTGAACTCCAGCTCGATTGGGGTTTGCGGGTCAGACGCCGGTCGGTGTTGCTAGCACCGGCTGGCGTCGCTTGTTTTGGTCTCATGAATCGGGGGGAAAAGCAATTGCGAAATGAGGGGACGGGTTCGTCGCGGGACGAGCCACGATCCGCCGCAAAAGGCGCGAGGAGCATCGTTATGGATGCTGCGATCCAGGCCGTTTGGCGGGCCGTCCGGTGAGGGACGGCCCGCCTTGCGGGGGTCACGATGCGCGGCGGTAGACGAGGCGGCCGAGGGTGGCGATGACGTGGTCCATGCGATCGAGCATGCGTGCATCGACCGTGCCGATGTAGCGCATGGCCTGTGCGACCTGGATGCAGGCGAGCACCTCCCGGGCGGAACCGAGGGCTGTTTGATAACGCTGCCGTTTATGTCCCGCCGTGTTCCCCGCGCCTTCGGCCACATTGAGGGCGACGCTATGCATGGCCCTGCGCAGTTGCCGAGCCAGATCGGAATCCCTCCGTTCAATCTGCTCTGCGATCCCCGCCGCGTCCCCAGCCATAACCAAAATGACCTCGTAAATCCTCAGCATGACGAAACCCTCCGTCCGACGACCCTTTCGTCGGGACCCCCGTCCCACACCGTCGCGCGGAGGCCTCTTCAAGGCTGCGCAGCACCGCCCGGAGCCGCCCGGAGCAGCACGCAGTGCTGCGAGGACGGCGAGGACGGCTTGGCCTTGAAGAGGCCGAGCACGACGGTACGCTCGCCGTCCCCGAGCGGGTTCTCTGAATCCCGCAGCCGCCGCCGCTCCCGCTTCCGCTCCCGCCGCCGCTCCCGCTCCCGCTCCCGCTTCCGCTCCCGCTTCCGCTCCCGCTTCCGCTTCCGCTTCCGCTTCCGCTCCCGCTCCCGCTTCCGGCTCCCATCATCGCCAGATTCCCGCGCTGCGGTTCTGCGGGCTGGTTCCTGGTCAACTTGGTTGCGGTGCCGACGCTCCGGCTCTAGCCCTACCAGGGCTCCAGCGTCGCCACGTCGAGGGAAGCGCGGACTCCCTCCGCCATCATCGTATCGAGCCCGGGGAAGCTGGCCTTCACCGCATGCGCGCTCAAGGCGTCGGCCTGCGCACGGACTTCGGATTCGAGGCCGAACGCTTTCGCGTGGCGTGCGACGAGCAGCAGATCCCGTTCGCGGAGCGTCGGAGCCTCTGCGAATCGACGAAGGAAGCCTTGGAGGAGCGCACGCACCTGCGGATCGCTGGGCTCGCTCGCGGCAATCACGCGCTGGACGGGCGTCAGATGATCGTGGATCCAATAGGGTTGCAGGACCTGAAACGCGTCAGAGTGAGTCAAGAAGAACGCGCGCACGGCGGGATCGGTCACCAGCTCCGGATGCTCGGGGAGAATCCGGAGCACCGCTTTTCCGTCTTTCGAGAGCGTTGAGCCGGTGGAGAGCGTTCCCTGCGCGAGGCGGTCGAGGAGCGTAGGCAGCTCGAGCTCCTGGGCCGTCTTCCCTCGGCAATCGAACCCGCGTTCGTACAGAGCGGGGATGAAGAGGCTCTCGTCCAGGCTGCGCGACGGCGCTTCGTACCAGCGCTTCGAGAACGAGACGAGGTCCTTGCGGTCCATGTGACATTCGAGCTCGGCCATCCTCGCCGCGACGTACAGATCTCGCCGCGCGGCGGGCCTCCCGCGCACGGACGCCACGCGCGCCTGCCGGTCGACGATGGTGCGAAAGAAGCCTGAGGCGAGCCCCTCGCGTCCGAAGAGCTTCGCGTATCGCGCCATGAGCTGCAGGTGATCGAGGATCAACCCGTGCTCGACCTCCTCGTAGTCGCGGTCGAGCGCGGCCTTCGTCTCGGCCAGGATCTGGTCGAAGAGAGTCGTCGAGCTCGAGAGCGCGCGCTCGAAGTGCAGCTCGACGGCGGGCTCGAGCAGCCGACGCTCGATCGCGTCTCTTGCGCCGCGCCGCTGGGCGAGAGCGGCGGCGTGAGCCTCGTCGTAGTTTGCACCCAGATGGCCGTCTGCGAGCGCGCCCAGCGCGAGGCGCCGAAACATTTCCTTCTCCAGCGGTGGACCGTGCTCGCCGGGCGTCGATTCGTAGTCGGCGATGCCTTCGGGGCGGAGTGCGGCGAGGCGAAGGAGGACGCGCGTCTTCTCCGGCCAGTAATCACGCAGCTGCTTCATCGTCGTGATCCCGACGACTCGCGCCAGCTGGAGGCGATTGTTTGCGATCGGCGAGTGACGGAAGAAGTCGGACTCGAGACGGTCGACGATCTCCTCGGTGCACGCGGGCGCATCGGGCCTCTCGTCGTCGTAGCCGTACGTGATCACGAGTTCCGTGGCGCAGATGCGCGTCTGCCAAGAGCCCGTCGGCTCCGTCGCATCGTGCCAACCCTGGCGAACCCACCGTGTTGCTGCGCTGTCGCTCTTGAGGCACGGCCGCGTCGTCCACGGGCCGCACGCCGCGATGCCGATGGCAAAGAGCCCGAAGAGCCAGCGCACAATACGGATTGTATGCCGAGCGCTTAGGAAAAATAACCCGCCAATTTCACCCTCGCGCAGGAGTCGTCACCCCGCTGCCCCCCACCGCGGCCGTATCCCCGGCCACAGCATGACGCCACCACGCGTGGGCCTCACGCGGAAAGTCCTGCTCGTCATCGAAGTTTCTTGCACTGCGAGCACACATATGCATCGGCGCCGGCAAACAGCGGGGCCCGAGACGTTCACCGAAGGCGCCGCATCAGGGCTGCTCTCGCCGGTGCGCTTTCGAGAATGGCAGCGAGAGTTGCCCGAGGGGCACACGCTTACGCATCTGCGGTCCACGCGCCGAGAGCCCTGCGCGGGCCAATCTGCACGCGAATTGCATCCGGTATGAGCGCGACATTTCGCCATCGCATCGTGCCCGCGCACTTCGGGCACACCGTCACGTCGACGGAAAATACATGCCGCAGAAGCCACGCCCACGGCTTGCGGCGACCGGCTCGGATCCACCACGCACAGCGCAGGCAGTCGCGCTGCTACGCCATAAAAGGCGCGCCGATTGCCTAGCTCTTCATCGATCATCCCTGGCGGCCGCCACACCTGGTAAGGCCCATGGCCCACTCGGCACTCGACCTACCCCCCTTCCTCAGCAGCGGTACAAAAACAGATCCCTCTTGCCGCTCCCGCTCCCGCTTCCGCTTCCGCTTCCGCTCCCGCTTCCGCTTCCGCTCCCGCTTCCGCTCCCGCTCCCGCAGCCGCTCACGCTTCCGCTCCCGCTACGGGTTCCGGCCCCCCCTGACTCGGCGCGACCCGCCGGATCCGCATACCGCAGCCGCCGGATCGGCCCCGCTGGCGCGGGTCGGTGCCACTTCGGACCCCGTGGCCGCCCTTTGGGGCGTCCCCGGCGCCGATCCCCGGACGATGCTGCTTGCCGTGCTCGTGCAAGGCGAGGTCACGGCGGCGGCGGCTGGCGACATCGACGTCGCGACCATCGCAACGAGCAGGTGAACTAGGTCCCGACGAATCGATCGCAGTGCAGTTTCCTCGAAAGTTGGCGCTCGTATCCGCGAATTGCGGACCGAGCGTCGATAGCCAGCGGTGGCGAGATGGATCTCGCGTTTCCAGACGCTCAGCCAGTCACGCGGATCGACACCACTCCATACCCGCGCTCCTCTCGCTCCGCCCACGCGGTCAGCGCCGCGAACGACGGATCGACGACCGCCGCCGCGAGCTCGGCGTCGCTCACCCCCTTGCGCACCGCCCAGGGGACCAGCACCAGCCGGTCGCCCGGCTCGACCGCGATGTCGAACGCCGGCTGGGCTCCCTCGGTGCGGCCGAAGGACGAGGCGGAGGCGTTGTCGAGGTGCTTCCGGAGCTCTGCGCCCGCTTCTCCTTCGAGCATTTCCTTCGTGAGGTGGCCGCTCGCGAGCATGTGCTCGATCACCCCGTGCTCGTCCACCACGATCGACGCCTGCCCGCCGCGCACCCGGTAGACGCGCGTGGCCCCGCGGCGCACGAGGCGCACGCGCCCCCGCACCACGGCGGCGATGACGCCCTCGGCGAGCACGCCGAAGCGCGGATCGGCGGCGTTCATGGCGGCGAGCGCGGCGTCGATGCGCGCCGCCAGCGCCTCGGGGAGCGCCAGCGGATCGGCGGGCAGCGGCGCGCGATCCAGGACGTGCGAGGTCCAGCGGTGGTGGTGGTCGCGGACGCCGAGCGGCGGCGTCGCGGTCGCGACCGGGAGCGGCGCGCCGTAGGCGTGCTCGGCGAGCAGCTCGCCGAGCACCCAGCGGCACACGTCGGCGCCGACGTCGCCGCAGTAGGGGGCCACCCCGCGGAACAGCGCGAACGCCGCGGCGCCGCCGGGGCGCGGGCTCCACACTTCGGCGTGCTCCAGGCCCCGCGGGCCCCACCCGAGCGCGGAGCGGAACGTGATGCCGCCGTGGGAGGCCGCGCGCCGGCCGTACGGTGGAGGCGGCCAGGCCTCGCCGCGCGCCAGGGCGACGTCCTCGAGGCCCACCACCACCGCGGTGTCGCCGAGCGAGAGCGCGCCGGTCGGCTTCATGCCCTTGCGCAACGCCGGCAGGCCGGAGCACACGCCCCGCGCCACGTCGATCACCTCCGCGCTGTGGACGCCCACGTAGGCGCTGTCGCCGCCGATCACCAGCACGCGGCCCCCGTCGATCGCCACCGTGGCCGGGGACATGCGCGGCGCGCGCAGATCAACGGTCGGCGTGAAGGAGCGGGTCGCGAGATCGAACACGTCCACCTCACGCGTCACGCCCGGCCCGGAGGACGGGAGCCCCGAGACCACCAGCGCTCGCCCCTCGCCCAGCGAGACCAGGAACGGGGTGCGGCGCGGGCGCGCGGGCGGCGCGATGGGCTCGAAGGTGAAGGTCTCGGTGTCGAGCACGAAGTACGCGGTGGGTGGCAGGGGGGCGAAGAACCCGTGATCGTTCGCGATCAGGAAGCGGCGCGCGTCGAGGCGCGCCATGACCACGCGGGAGAGCGGCGGTCCGGGGATCGGCGTCCAGGTGTCGCGCGCGGCGTCGTAGAGCTCGGCCACGTGCGGGCTCCGCTCGTGCTGGCCGCCGAGCACCAGCACCCGATCGCCGGGCAGCAGGAGCTCCGCGCCGCCGGTGCGCGCGGCGCGCATGGACGCGGCGCGCGCCGTCGTGAGCGTGCACGGATCGAGGATCTCGACGGTGTCCGTCCCCCCGCCGGCGATCACCACGCGCCCGTCGCCGAGCCGCGTGGCCTTGGGGGCGACGCGCGCCACCTGGAGCGGGATCTCGCGTGTCTCGCGCGCCGAAAGCGACACCACGTCGGCGTTGGCGAACGGCTCCCCGCGCGTCGGCGGCTCCCCGCCGGCGACCAGCAGTCGATCGTCGTCGATCATCGCGATGGCCGGCGCCGCGCGGGCGCGCGACAGCTTGGCGATCGTGTGGAGAGCGGCCTCCGAGGATCGCGAGGGCAGGCCGCGCGCGGCCTCGTGGATCGTCGGCGCGCTGATGTAGAGGCCGCCCAGCTTGTGGAACAGCAGGGTGACCGGCCCGACGTCGAGGAACGCGAGCGTCGACAGCGACGCGGCGTGGGCAGGCCCGCCGCCCTTGCGATCGAGCAGCACGGCGACGTGCACGCCGGGCGTGGAGCGCAGGCTCCACCCGGGCTCGCCCGGCTCCAGGATCACGTGGACCGGGGCCACGCCCGGGTCGGGGAGGACGATCTCACAGGCCGGATCGCTGCCGATCCGAACCGGCGCGTCGGTGCGCAGCAAGAGGCCCGCGGCGGCGCCGTCGAGCACAGTGATCTCCACGGGCGTCATCGCGCCAGGATACGACGTGGGCGCCGCCCGCGTCGCGCGGTTCGACGTCGTGCCGATCCGGTCCTTGTGGCGTCCAGCGTCCCGTGCGACCAGGCGCCATGCTCGGCCATCGAGACGTCCCCTCCAAGCTCGACGCGATGATCGCACGCGAGCTCCACCTCGGGTACTCGGACGACGAACGGATCGTCGAGGATGCCACCGAGCAGTTCCCGGATCACGGCGAGCCCGTGGTTCGGGCGGCGCTCGCGGCCGCGCTGGAGAAGCGCGCGATCGAAGAGCGAGGGTGGCCCGAGACCACCGACTGCGATCGCCTCGACAGCGCGTTCGCCGCGCTGGAAGCCGAGGGCGTCGTGGCGCGCCAGAGCTTCTGGTGCTGCACGAGCTGCGCGATCCCGGCCATCAAAGCGGAGATGATGGACGAGGAGGCCCGCGGCACCGCGGTGCGCGGCTATGTCTACTTTCACTGGGGCATGCTCGACGACGTCGCCTCTGGAGACCCGCTCGGCTTGCAGTGCGGCGGCGCGATCGCGGACGACGACAGCGCGCACGGCGGGATCGTCGAGCGCGTCGTGGCCGCCCTGAAGCGCGCCGGTCTCGCGGCCGAAGGGCGCAGCGAGCGGACCGTGGAGGTCGCGCTCGACTGGAAGAAACGCCGGCGCGCGCCGCCCCGGCCCGACGACGCGAAGTCGATCGAGGAGCACGTGGCGGCGTGGGAGCGCGCGTTCGCGACGGCGATCCTCTGCTGCGTACCGAACATGTTCCCGATCGAGCTGGGGCCCGCGCTGGTGTCGGTCGGCGCCGGCGCGCTCGCGGCGCGCTTGGCCTCCCGGAGCACCCGTGCCGGGATGGCCGATATCACCGCGCGCGCCTTGGCCGGCGCCGGCGAGGAGGCGCTCGCCCGCGAGGTGCTGCTCGCGGCGTACCGCCGGCATCCGTCGGTCGACCGCCGGTGGGACAATGACCTCACCACGGCGCTGACCCGCGATCCCGCCCTCTCGTACATCGCTCTCCTCCTGCGCGGCGGCCTTTCGGACGACGTCGTCGCGCGCGTCGCCGTCGCCCGCATCAGCCCCCTGCCGCCCACCATCTTCGCCGCGGCGGCGAAGGCATGGCTCGCGTGCCTCATGCGGGAGGCGGGCCGGCCCATCTCGAAGTACCAGGAGGATCGCTGGATCGGCGATTCGCGCGCTGTCTGGTCGTACGACGAAAAGACCCCCTACGAAGGGTCCGACGCGCGCGAGGGCCGCGTGCTGCTCGCGGCCGCGCTGTGGTCCTACCTCCCGCCCGAGGAGAACAAGGGCTACATCAAGCCCGCGTTCGATTGGCTCTGGTTCGACGACGAGCCCATCGCAAAGCCCGAGTCGGTCGCGCGCCGGGGCACGTTCCGCGCGTCTGCGTTCGTGGAGGATCTCGCATCGCACCTCGACGAGGTGGAGGGCGACGCCGTGCCGGACCTCATGGAGGAGATGATCGCAGCCGGCGAGACCGATCTGGCGCGCGCGCTGCTCCCGAAGCTCGATGGCGACGCGCGGACGCTCGCCCTCATCGCGCTCGGCGAGCTGCCGCCCGTGGACGTGAACGCCACGAAGGAGCGCATCCGCGAGCTCGAGACGTCCTACCAGGATGGCCTCATCACGCACGCCGCGTGGGAGCGGGGGCCGGTCGTCGCGGCCCATGCCCTCGCCGCGAGCGGAGATCCCGAGTCCGCGTTGGCGCTGCTCGCCCCGAGCCTCGAAGAGAAGGTGGCGGAGAGCAAAGCGGACGTGGCCGCGGCGCGCGCGACCCTCGACCAGGCCGCCGCCGCGTCGTTCGAGATCGACTGGACAGCGCGCGCGCCGGACGTCTCCACGGAGTGGACACCCGCGGACGAGCGGAGGCTCGAGCGCATAGCCCGGGAGCTCACCGCTCCCGAAGCGCTGGGCCTCATGCAGGTGAGGCTGCGCATGCGGTGGCTTTCGCAGTTGCTGGTGACGTTCGCGGCCGTCGATCGCGAGCGCAGCAGCAAGATCTTCGACGACGTGGTGGAGCGCTGGGGCGTGCACCAGGCGTGGTGGGGGAGCTGCGTGACGATGATGATGGCCATCGGTCGCCTGGACGAGGCGCTGAAGTTCGATCGAGCTCCGGAAGCGCCGTCCACGGATCTGCGCTCGGTGGAAATCGCGCGATTGCTGCTGCTCGCCGGGCGGCGCGACGATGCCCTGGAGCGGCTCGTCGCCTTCATGGCGAAGAGGGCGTGGCCCAGCGCGCTGCTCGACGTGGGCCACATGCTCCTCTCGCTCGCGGTGCCCGAGAAGCGCCCCGCGATCGCGGCGCGCCTCCGCGCTGCGTACGACCGCGCCATCGTGGTGCTCGACGAGCTGGCTCCGCCTCCGCAAGCGGCGCCGGGCGCGGTGAGCTGATTCGGGCTCCGACAGCGGCGGCTCCTCCTCGAACCCGCGCTGGGGTGTCGTGTCGTGAGGCTGCGGGCCGGAGGGCCGCTGAACGGCCAGCAATGGGGGCGCCCGCGCCCACAACGGCACCGGCCGACGGGATCGCAGGGCACGGCTTCCCGCTCCCGCTCCCGCCTCCGCTTCCGCTCCCGCTTCCGCTCCCGCTCCCGCTGCCGCTCCCGCCTCCGCTCCCGCCTCCGCTCCCGCTCCCTGCCTCGTCGGCGAGCCCCCCCCGTGATCGGACTCCGCCGCCTGCCTCGTCGACCAGGCCCCCGACGAAGTCCGACCTCCTCCGGGGTCTCGTCGACCAGGCCCCCGACGAAGTCCGATCTCCTCCGGGGTCTCGTCGACCAGGCACCCGACGAGGTCCGACCCCCTCCGGGGTCTCGTCGACGAGGGATCCGGGTGAACTTACGTTGTAGTTGCGTGTAGGCACCACGAGGTGTCCTTCGTGTCTGTGAGCACACGAGTGCGGCAGGGCTGCAGGAGCGTGCCCGGTGGGCTCTGGGCCCATCGAACCCTTTCCGCTCCCGCTCCCGCGCACGGGACGTGTCGGAGCGCTTCCAGATTCGGCTGAAGGTGTACGGGCGCGAGCGGGAGATTGCCGCCCTCATCTCAGCCGTGGACCGTGTGTTGACCTGGAGATTGCAGACCGCGCCGAAGAGGTCGCCGCGTTGCCGGTGGACGGCGTGGGGCTGCTCCGGGCTGAGTTCGCCGCGACGACTTCACCCAGCGCATGTCGGCGTCCCTGCTCCGCATCCCCCGCGCCTTTCATCCCCGACCGGTCATCTATCGGACCTACGATTTCCGGACCAACGAGTTCCGCGGGCTAAAAGGGGGCGAGCGGTTCGAGCCCATCGAGAAGAGAGCCCGGACGCTCTTGAGGCCCAAATAGCGCTCTAGAATGCGGCGCGCCATGCATTCTGGGGGAAGTTCCCCAGCGAACTTCGCGCCTAGCTGCGGGAACCGCTCGCCATGTTCGGGGACGGCGGGCAGACCCCATGGAGAGCAGCCGCCGGGGCGTTCGTTGTTCGTCTTTTCCTGAAACCCATTCAGGTCCGCGAGGCGCTCCGGAAACTGGCGGCTCACACCTCGGCGGCCTGGGCATTGCTGCTCGTCCGGTCGGAGAGCGCTGCTGCTGTCACGGCGCTGGATTGGGGGGATTGTATGGTGAGAACGGGCAGGAATTTCCCACGCATGAAGGCGCGCTCGTTCGTGGCGCTCTTCTCGCTCTGTCTCGCGCTGCCAGCCTGCAGCGCCGGCACGCAGGTGAAAGGACCCGCACGCGCGCCGGAGAGCTTCCCGGCGCTGCGCGATCGCGTCGTCGATGCGTGGCTCGCCGATCACCCGCAAAGCGCGCGCCAGCTCGGGCTGCACGCGTTCGACGGGGTGGTGCCCGATTTCCGCAAAGCCGCCATCGATGCGCGGCTCTCGCGCACGCGCAAGGCGCGCGAGGAGCTCGCCGCGGTGCCGCCCGCGGGCCTCTCGGCCGATGATTCACTCGACCGCGCGCTTCTGTTGCAGGAGCTCGATTTGGAGCTCTTCGAGGCGGACGAGATGCACGTCTTCCAGAAGGCGCCGCAGACATACGAGGAGCTGTTCGCGGTGAACGATTACCTGGACCGCGACTATGCGCCGCTCGAGGTGCGGGCGCGCAAGCTCCTCGAGCACGAAAAAGCCGCGCTCGGGCAGGTCGCCCATGCCCTCGCCAACCTCTCGCGCCCGGTTCCACGGCCGGTCCTCGAGACGGGGATCCATATCTACAAGGGCTACGTGCGTTACCTGCGCGAGGACGTCCCGAAGCAACTCCAGAAGCTCACGGATGTCGCCCTGCTCGCGGAGATCACGCAAACCAACGAGAAGCTCGCTCGCGAAGCGGAGACGATGGTCGAGCGCCTGCGCGTCGATTACCTGCCGTCCGCGGATCAAAGTTTTGCGCTGGGCGAGGCGGGGTTCAGGAAGCTCCTCGAGGTCCAAGAGGGGCTCCATCTTTCGCTCGACGAGTTTCTGCGCCTCGGAGAGGCGGATCTCGAGGCCAACCGACGCGCCTACGAGGCGTTGCGCAGCAAGGTGACGCCGACGCGCACGACAGCCGAAGCGCTCCTCGCCGAGGCGACGAAGCTCGTCGACGCAGCGCGGGCCTTCGTGGTCGAAGAAGATATCGTGACGATCCCCTCGCAGGAGCCGATCCTGGTGAAGGAGACGCCGCCGTTCATGCGGTGGAATTCGGCCTTCCAAGACGCGCCCGGGCCCTTCGAGACCGCGCGGGTGCCCTCCTTCTTCTACATCACGATGCCCGATCCCTCGTGGCCCAAGGCCGAGCAGGAGGCTTACCTGCCCTGGCGAGGCCAGCTGATCTCGATCACCACGCACGAGGTTTGGCCGGGCCATTTTCTGCAAGGTCTCTGGCAGAATCGATCGCCTACACGTGTCCAGAAGATGTTCACCAGCTACTCGTTCAGGGAAGGGTGGGCGCACTACGGCGAGCAGATGATGATCGACGAGGGGTTTGCCGCGAACGAGCCGGAGGCGCGCCTGGGGCAGCTCTCGGACGCGCTCCTGCGTGATTGCCGCTACGTAGTCGCGGCGGGCCTCCACGCGAAAGGCATGACGGTCGAGCAGGCGGCGGAGCGATTCGAGAAAGAATGCTTCCAGGACCCCGCCACCGCGCGGGAGCAGGCGGTGCGTGGAACATTCGACCCGGGCTATTTCGCGTACACGCTGGGCAAGCTGCAGATCCTCGCATTGCGGGAGGAGGCCAAGAGGCGGCTGGGGAAACGATTCTCCCTGCGGAAATTCCACGACACGCTGCTCGCGCACGGGGCGCCGCCGATCGCGCTCGTGCGTGAGCGGGTGCTCGCGGAGATGGAGGCGATTGCAAAGTAGCGGCTCTCGTCCGTCAGAGCACCGAAGAGAGAAACCGCCGCGTTCGCTCGTGCGCGGGATTGTCGAAGACGGCTTTCGGCTCGCCCTGCTCCACGATGACGCCCTCGTCCATGAACACGAGGTGGGTCCCGACTTCCCGCGCGAACCCCATTTCGTGGGTCACCACGACCATGGTCGTCCCCTCCGATGCGAGCCGCTTCATCACGGCGAGCACCTCGGCCACCAGTTTCGGATCGAGCGCCGAGGTGACCTCGTCGAACAAAATCAGGTCCGGGCGCATGGCCAGGGCTCGTGCGATCGCCACCCGCTGCTGCTCGCCCCCGGAGAGCTGCCCTGGCTGGCTCAGGGCCTTCTGGGCCAGCCCCACGTGCTCGAGCTCCGCCATGGCCCGCTCCCTGGCCTGATCCCTGGGCATGTGCAGCACCTTTTCCAGGGCCAGGGTGATGTTCCCCAGCGCAGTCTTGTGAGGAAAGAGGTTGAACGCCTGGAACACGATTCCCATGTGCGTTCGCACCTCGTTCAGGTTCACCCGAACGTCGGTGATGTCACGGCCCTTGAACCAGACATGCCCGGACGTCGGCTCCTCGAGCATGTCGATGCAGCGCAGGAGCGTGGATTTGCCCGAGCCAGAGGTGCCAATCACCACCAAGACATGGCCGTACGCAAGATCGATGTCGATTCCCTTGAGCACGTGCACGCTGCCGAACCACTTGTGAATGGCCTCCAGCCGGATGAGCGGCGCGCCCGCCGGGACCGGCCCCGCCGGCCACGTATGCGCATTGTCCTCGCGGCTCATGCCACGGCCCCCAAAAGACCGCTCCGCAGCCGTTTCTCGACCCAGGTCACCAGCCTGATCAGGGGCAGCGTGACAACGAGATAGCCGAGCCCGGAGGCGACATAAAACGTCGCGTTGAAGTACTGCGAGTAGCCCTGCGAGCCGACGGTGAAAAGGTCGCGCTGCGCGAACGACAGCCCCAGAAAGGCGATGAGCGAGGTGTCTTTGATCAAGATGACGAACTCGTTCATGAGGGGCGGGATGACCCGCCGCACGGCCTGGGGAACGATGACGTACCGCATCGATTGCATGTAGCCGAGCCCGAGCCCCCGGGCCGCTTCCATCTGGCCGCGCTCGATCGACTGGATACCAGCCCGGAACACCTCCGCGGAGTATGCGCCGGTGTTGAGGGAGAAGGCCAGGATGGCGGCGGTGTAGGCGGACATGTTCACGCCGAGCCCGAGGGCCAGGCCGAAATAGATCAGAGAGAGCTGGAGCAGGAGCGGCGTCCCTCGAAAGAGGTTGATGTACACGCGCACCGGAGCCCGTACGACCGCTCGTTTGGAGATCGTGAACACCGAGAGGACGAGGCCGAGGATCACCCCGAAGAGCTCGCCCGCGCCGGCCAGGAGAAGCGTATTTCTGGCTCCGTTCAGGAAGGCCTCGTAGTGCGGTACGATCTGCTCGAAGCTCAGGAAGTTACGGGCGAACCTCTCCATGTCGCCCTGGATGAACCAGAGAATGGCGAGGCCGCAGAGGGCGGCCTGAAGGCCCAGCACCGCCCCGGCGATCGCCTCTTCCCGTGACACCCGGGTCGGCATGCGCCGGTAGGTCCCGAAGCCGAGCGCCGTGGCGCCCGCGCCGAGCAGGCTCCCGGATACGAGGATCGTGAAAAGCTCGCTCGATTGCAGCGCCGCCGCGATCCGGTCCTCGCGCTGGATCCCGTATTCGGTCAGCACGGATGCCGTGCCCCCCAGCACGATCGCGAGGGCGAGCCCTCCGACGGCGGCGCTCACCACCCCGAGGGGCCGGCTCCCCTCGCGGAGCGCGGCGATCCCTCGAATCGGATGCGGCGTTGGTATCCGGTTCATGCGCGCTCAACCGCTCGCCTTCACCGTCAGCGACTGCAGGGCTGAATAATAGGGCTTCGTGAATGACACGATTTTCTCTCGGGCCTTCACCGTGGCGTACGAGGGAGAGCCCACCGGGGCATACGCGGTCACTGCCGCGGCGACCACGTCAAACCTGCCCGCCGAGAGGCTCGTGAAAATGGTGTCGAAGTTCGAGTTGACCCACTTCGGGGTCAGGCATAGCTCCTTGGCGATGGCTTCGATGAGCTCGACATCGAATCCCGTCGTTTCGCCGCTCTCGGTGAAAAACTCGAAGGGCGGATAGGGGATATCCGATCCGACCGTCAGCGTCCTCGGCTGGACCGTCGACAGCGAGGGGCAGCCGGAGAAGGGCACGGCCGTCGCCTCCTCCACATGAGACGGGAGCTGCTGCCTGGGAAAATACTTGGTGAAGATCGCCTTGTAGGTGCCGTCTGCGAAGAGGTTCTCGAGCGCCTGGTCGATGCCCTGGAGGAGCGCGAGGTTTTCCTTGTGGACGGCGAATGCGTATTTTTCGCCATTGTCGATCCGCTGGACGATCTTCAGATCGGGCTTCCTCTCGACCACGTCCTCGGAGATCGGAAGGTCGTTGATGATGGCTTGGATCTGCCCCGCCTCAAGCGCGTTGTACATGTCCGGGGCCTTGATGAAGGTCACGATCTGGACGCCCCTCGGCGCAAGCGTGTCCTCCGCGTAGAACGCGCCGGTCGTGCCCCGCTGCACGCCAACCCTCGTCCCGGGCATGAGGTCGCTCACGCTCGTGATCGGGTGGGCGGGGAGCGAGGGCGGTGCCCTCTTGTCGCACGCCGCAGCGGCCAACCCTATCGCGGCGAGGAACGCCGACGCCCAGGCGAATCGCTTCTGCATTCTTGTCCTCTCTCCGCACGAATCCGGGCACGAGCTGGACCAGACGCCGGGCTCGCCCAACGCATCCGTTTCGTTGGGCTGGCGATCGAACAGGTTGTCCAGGCGGGCGCAGGCTTCCTTGGCGCCGAGCCGACAGAACAGGCGGAGCGAGCTCCGCGCCTGCGGGCTCCGCGCGCGAGAGATGTCCGCCGAGCAGCAACGACGCGTCTGCGGCCGCGGCGGCGCCGAGGGACGTCCATCGCCTGCGGAAACCGTACATGGTCCATGGCGATTGCACGTGTCGTGCCCAGCGTGGCCAAAGCGTTCCCTGGCACGCCGATCCGGGTGACCCTCCGTGCGGAGGCTGAGCATTGGTCTCATCGGGGGCGTGGGAGCCGGGGCGCTGCCCCGGACCCCGCGGGGGCTGTTCGCCCCTCGACCCGAACCAGCGCCTGCGCTGGACCTTTCGTGGAAGAACTGCGCTCCGCGCAGTTCTTCCAAGGGCCGATGGCAAGACCACGGACGCGCGTCTTTCCTGGCAACGGGGCGTTGCTAGCGGAGCCGTCAGCGCTGCATGGCGCCTTCCAGAAGCTTCGGTCAGGCCATCTCGCGGTCGCTGCGACCCTGTCCCGAGCCAGCAGCCTGCCGACGGAGGACACGCCAGTGCACCCAGGAAACCGTCACGACGACCGCGGTTCCAAGGAACACGAGCGGATCGCTCGTTTGCAGGAAGTCGCGTGTGTTCCAGCCGATCACGGCAACCCCGAGCGCGATGAACCAGCGGGGATCCGCGAACCCGGAGACGGTGCACGCGACGAGCAGAAGAGCCGCGACGGCGGTCGCACACCGGTCGATGGTGCCGGGCACGAGGTGCCACGTCGTCGTCGCGAACCAGGCCGCGAAGCGAAAGGCCGTCGCCGCGAACGACACCAGCGCAAGCCCGACGAGCGCCGGCCGAACGGCGAGCGCGCGCTCGGTCTTCCTCGTGCCCATCGTGCATGCAGCCATCACGAAGGGGATGGCGCCCGGAACCGCCATACCGAGCGCCCACCGGATGCCGATGGGCCCCGGGTAGCGGAGCGTCCCGAGGAGGCCGATGGCGCCGAGGGTGAGGGCTCCCGTCCAGAGGAGCACACGCCGCCGATGCAGCAGCGCGACCGCGAGGAGCACGTACGCCGCGAGCTCGAGCGCGAGCGGCCCGGCGTAGAGCACGAGCTCCTCGGACGGCACGCCGGCGGCGCTGTTGGCTGGGAGCCAGCGCAAAAACCACCCGAAGCGAAGCAGGAGGGCGCCGATACGAACGCTGGCGAGGAGGATCGCGCCGAGCACGATGCCCTGGGCGAGCACGAGGCGGAAGGGCTCGGTCGCGGGCGTCGTCGCGTGGGCGCGAATCGCCGAGAGGACGAGATCCCACGCGTCTCGCGGGTGGGGCCAGGACTGCTCGGCCGTGCACGTCTCGAGCGTGGTACGGACGAGCTCTTCCTCCCACCGCGCTCGAAACGACGCCGGGAAGAGGGAAATGAGCGCGCGGACGCGACGTTCGAGGGGGCTCATCGGTGCGCGAGCCTTTGCTTGGCGAGCCCCACGAGGGCCTCCCGCCGTTCGGTTTCTTCGACGAGGAGGCTCCGCCCGCGCCGCGTCAGGCGGAAATAACGTCGCGGCCGCCCCTCCTCGATTTCCTCGCGATCGAGCTCGACGTGACCGGCTTCTTCCAGCCGCTCGAGCGCTCCGTACAAAGTCCCGGGGCCGAGCCGGATCGTCCCTCGGCTCAACTCGCTCGCCTCGAGGAGAATGCCGTAGCCATGGCGAGGCCGATCCGAGAGCGCGAGGAGAATCAGGTACGTGGGGTCCTGCATCGGCTCTCCACATATCGCTTCCCCATGTATCGGTCAACGATATATGGAACCCGGCGACCGTCGTCAGAGCCGCCCGGGGCTCCGGACGCGGCGTCGCGCGTGTTTACGTGGACGTAGAAAGCTCGCCTTCCTCGATCTTGGCCTCGAGTCGCGCCAGGGCTTGCTGCAGGTTCGTGCGCTGCGAGCGACTCTCGATTCCGTACTCGTAGAAGCCGCCGTCTCCGCCCACTTGCTCCGGGAAGCGCGCGCGGAGCCACGCACGCAAGGGTGCGCTCACGGTGGCGTGCATGAGGTCGAGCCGCACGCAGATGCCTGGGGAGACCCAGCTCCCTCGGTACACGCCGTCATAGGGGGGGTCACCGGGGATGATCGGGTGCGCAGGCGCCTGCGCATAATGGTATGGGAGCCAGCCGGCGTCTTCGCTCATCGGACGCGCCGGAGCCGCATCGAGCGCGTCCGCGAACGGCAGCAACCCGGGCGAGAGCTTGGAGGGGGACATGGGCACCTGGTGAGACTATCACTCCCTTTCTGTGCGTGTCGACGCCGGCCGTCATGACGTCGTGACGGGTGCTGTCACGGCGTCATGACGATTGTCGCGCGCCCGTGACGGCCTGCGTGGGTCGCCTGTGCTCAATTCGAGCGCGCACAGTTGAGGTAGAAGCAGTTTCCCATGGGAAACGCCACGCCGAACGCTCCCTCACCCCTGTGGCAGGACCCGGTCGATTCCCCGGCCTTCCCCGTGGCCCCGACGGCCTCGGCGCCGGTGCACGCCCACCCGTCGTTCGAATTCTTGTCGATGACGGAGGTACAGGTGTACCCCGTGCCGCTCGCCGCGTCGTTCAGCGTCGTTCCCGTCGAATCGACCGATATGACCGTGAGCGCGACGTCCGCCTCCGGACAGCCCCGCTCGCAGACGCCGGCCTTGCAGGCGCCCTTGCAGTCGAATACCTCCTCGACGACCACGCCCGTGAGCATATCCTCGCAGTTTACGGAGTCGCAAATCGCGGACTGGCAGTTGTACTGGACGAGGTAGCCGCTCTCGTCGCAATGGTCGACGAACGTGCCATTGGTCCCCGTCACGGCCTCCATGACGTACGGGTTATTCGTGGTACCGAGCGAGATCCAGAGCTGCCCCTCTCCGCACTTGTGCGTCTTCGTGGGGCCACCTCCGTCTCCGCCGGCCGCGCCCCCGCCTTCGCCGGACACGCCTCCGCTGCAGCCGGCCATCACCACGACCCAGGCTGCCGCCACGAGCCCCAAAACCCGCCCCATCCGGCCATCTGTCTTCGCCATGTTCGCCTCCGTGCGTCGCGCGTGCCTTTGCAACCGCCGTGCCGCGCCGCGAATGGTTCTTCGAAGGTCCCCCACACGCTGGCGGCGCCGCCGCCGCCGCCCGCGCCGCCCGCGCCCCCTTCGCCCGTGGAGCCGCCGCCGCCGCCCGCGCCGCCATTCGCCCCGCTTCCCTCCGTGGAGGAAGGAGGATCGGCGTTCGTGCCGCCGCAGCCGGGGATCAAGGCATAGAGGAGAATCGAAATGGAAAACGAGCCGATGTTGCGCATGGCGGTTTGAATACCCATCGATGGAGGGCGGGGCAACGGCGACGCGCGCCGTAAAGTGGCTGCGGGGGCCCCGACGGGCACCCAGAGAAATGCTGGGACACCGGGGGGGCCGGGTGAGCGCTCTCCCTGATGTCGGCGGCGCCGACCTCGTCCAACCTCCGGGCCCTGGACATGCGCGGTCGCTTTTCTTACCAGGGTGCGTGTCGCCGCATGTGGGCCCATAGCCCCCGGTAAATCAATTCACCATCTCGATTTCGACTGCGGCTTCTGATAGCGTGACGTCACGCCTGGAACAGGAGCACTTGAAGATGTTGCGTACAGCATGGTTTGTCATGCTCGCAGCCCTCGTTTTCGGCTGCGGCGACGATGGCGAGCGCCCGATCACCGACTTCAACGGCGTTCCGTTTGGTGCGACGTGCGACAACGACAAGGATTGTGGCGGCGCGCAAAACGCATGCTGCACAGGGGGAAAGTGTTCTCCCGAGGGGTGGTGCAGCCCAAACTGCGCGAGCGATCAGGATTGCCCGAGCGGTTTCTTTTGCATCGACCGAGACGGAAAGCGCTGCTTCAACGAATGTGCGGACGACCGCGATTGTCCCACGGACTTCATCTGCGAAGAGAAAAGCGGGCACAAGACGTGCCGGTACAAGTGAGAATTGCCTGCGCGGGACGAGGTCGTTCGTGAGCAAAGGGGCGCCGCGCGGCCTCGAACGCACAGGCCCATGCTGGAGGAGGCACGCATGAAGCTCAGCAAACTCTTGTTCTCGGGGATGGCACTCTGCCCTGCGCTGGCGCTCACCACCGTCGCCGCGCGCGAAGCTCGCGCGGAGGACCGGACCTTCCCCGCCGGGAGCCTGATCATCCCCATGGATCAGGCCTACCAAGCCGAGGGGATCTACCAGTCCTACGGGCTGCTCTTTCACCTCCTCCGCGAGGGCGTGCCCGTACATTGGGTGATCGAGTCTGACAAGGTCTGGCACGGCGCGGCTTGCAACACCGCCGGCGACCTGTGCGCGTGGGACTGCGCGGAGGAGGGCTCGGGGGTGAAATGCCCATACCCCACGGCGAGCCCCGACTTCTTCGCGGGCGCCCAGGTGGTCTGGGGCAACCCCGCGAAAGGCGCCACGATCAAGAACCACGGCTACCGCGGCGGGCCGTTCGTCGTCGACGCGCCCCACCGCGACAAGGCGCTCGAGATCGTCAACGCCTGGAACGATCAAAGCCTGTGGGGCCAGAACCCGTGGGCGGACCGCGCCACATTCCAGGTCGTGACGGTCCACGAGGCGACCGCGCCCTTCTCCGCCGATTCCAAGAAGGAGCTCCTCGCCGCGCCGACCATCGCCGTCTTCGCCGACGGCAATGAGGACATCGCGACGGCGTATCTGCGGGCTGCAGGGATCAAGCAATCGAATGGGGCGGAGTTCCCGGCGGCCAAGTGCGGCGCGGGCACCTGCGGCCCCGGCACGGCGAACCCGGACCTGCTCACCGTGCCCAGCGTCATGGGGAACATGGGCACCTGCGATGCGCCGAACCAGAACCACAAGAATGGCGCCCTCTTCACGCCCGAGGGCCTGCCGGCCTACTGCCAGATCATGAGCATGCACTGGAACGTGGCCGACCGGGAGCTCGTGCAATGCGGCGGCGGGAACTGCCCGGCGACGCCGGAGGAATGCGCCGGCGAGCCCATCACCTACCACGGCCACGAGGTCGTCGCCGAGGTCCGCTCGTTCCTCCAGTACCCGACCCATTTCTTCGCCGAGTGCCAGGCGGTCAACGCGTACGAGAATGCGGTGCCGAACCCTGCGTGGCCCTATCTCGACGATCCCGGGCGCATGGGCCATTTCCTCACGACGACCGGAAACCCGCCCCCCTGTCCCTGCAACCCCGGCCCCGACGAGGGCGACTTCCAATGCGTGGTCGACGGCTGCGGCCCCGGCAAGGACTGCTGCCTGCCGAAGGACATCAAGGAGAAAGGCGCCGGCTTCCTCATCGCACCCTCGCCGAGCCCCATCAAGGTGCTGCGCCCCGACGTGCCGTACATGCAATTCGATGGCTTCTTCGCGCCGGAGGGCGGGAGCGAGCCGGCCTATAACCTGAGCACCTACCTCGGGACCACGTACAAGAACGATCGCGACGTGACGTTCATCACGGCCACGGACGGGCCCGGCAAGGAGGACGTCTGGATGTCCGGGTACATGGACGGGACGTGTGACGTCGATCCGCCCCCGCCGCCTCCCAAGTTCACGGGCGACGAGGCGCCGCCGAAGAGCTTCAACCCGGAAGAATCGTGCGGCGGCAAGGTGAGCTACCTGGGCGGCCATTCCTATACTGGGAAGGCGGGGCAACGCCTCTTCTTGAACGCCCTCTTCGAGGCGGATTGCACGAGCGAAAGCGGGCAACCGCGCATGGGCCTGTCGCTCACCGGCGAGCTCGTCGTGGCGGCGAAGAGCCTGCCCGTCGAGCGCGGCTACGTGGTCGGTTACAAAAACGAGGGGAGCGGGCCGGCGCTCGACGCGGTCCTCCGCGCGCTCCATGCCGCGAGCGGCCTCGAGGTCGTCGACGCCAAGATGGGCACCGTCTCGGCCGAGGGCGGGAGCTGGGCGCTCGGCGCCATCAGCGGCACAATCTCGCAGCCGAACGATCCCGCGGCGTCGGGCTCACGCGACGCGACGCTGAAGTTCACCCAGTTCGGCGAACACGTGCTCAACCTGGACATCCGCTACAGGGTCGGCGTGTCGACCCTTTCGAGCACGATGAACTACATGATCCGCGTGCTCCTCGACACGGACGGCGACGGCGTGCCCGACGAGACCGATCCTTCGCCGAACGACCCCGCGTCGTGCGGCGACTCCGACATGGATGAATGCGACGATTGCAAGAGCGGCACGTTTGATCCCGGAAACGACGGGTGTGGACCTGCCGGGAGCGGCGGGAGCGGCTCGTCGGGCGGCGCCTCGTCGGATCCGGCCGGCTGCGGCTGCCGTATCGGCCCGGCCAGCGCGAGCCCGGCCTTGCTGCTTGCGTTTTCACTCCTGGGCCTGGGCCTCGGCCGAAGGACCCGTCGCCGCCCCCGCTGAAGCGCCCGCCTCTGCCCCCTCAACCATGCCGATGGAGGGACCGACGTGGACACGGGTCCACCTTCGCCATGTTCGCCTTCCTCGTCTTGCACCACCGCCGTTCTCCGGCAGCGGAAGCGGGAGCGGAAGCGGAAGCGGAAGCGGAAGCGGAAGCGGAAGCGGAAGCGGGAGCGGAAGCGGAGGCGGGAGCGGAAGCGGAAGCGGCAGCGGCAGCGGCAGCGGCAGCGGCAGCGGCAGCGGCGGCGGTGACGTCCGGCGCCGCGCGGCGCTCGCCTCATTCCACGCGGGCCGAGAGCGCGCGCACGAGCTCGACCGTGGCCTGCCCGAGGAGCCCGGTCTGCGCGAGTCCCTCGAAGGTCGCGGCGTGGGCCGCAAACGCCGCGCGGCAGTCACGGATCACGGGCACGGCGGCGAGGTGCGCCGCGACCAGGTCGTCGAGCAGGAAGAGCGGCCCGCCCTCCGCTTCGAGCGTCGCCTGGATCCGGGCCTTCACCACCGCCTCGGGCTCGTCGGGCAGCTCTTCCAAGGACTCCTCGGCGATCACCTCGAGCCAGTCGCGGAGCGTCTCGCGCGAAGACACGGCGGGCATCGCGAGCAGATCCGCCATCGCGGCGACCGCCGCCGGGGCCGCCGAGGCGACCGTATGCTGGTGGGCCACGCACTCGCCCGCGAGCTCCGCGGCGTCCTCCGCCCACGCGGGGTCGACCGCGAGGCAGCGCCGCAAAAGCACGCCGACCATCGTCCCCGGGCCAAAGGCGCACGTAAAGCGCCACCAGGGCGCGCGCTCGATGGAGTCCGGGCTCGGGCTGGCGCGCGTAGGCTCGCGGAAGGGCGCGAGATCGAGCCCCGAGGCCGCCAGGGTGGCGTCGAGCTCGGCGAGCGACGGCGCCCGCTCCGGCGGGAGCGGCCGCGTGGTCCAGTCCTCGTGCTCGTCGAAAGGCTCGACGGTCGAAACGCCGAGGAAGGTGCGGCCGAATTCCCCGGCGAGCCCGTCGCGGCGCGCGGCGGCGAGGGCTTGGGGCAGGCTCTCGCGATCGAGGAACTGCCAGGCCTCCTCGGTGCAGGTACCGTCGGGATGGCGGAAGGCGAGACCCATGATGTAGGAGGGCATGGGGGCTCGTGTACCACGCGGACGGAGGGCGACGCAGCGGAACCGTGGGCCGAATCGAGCGCCCGCGCGCTCAGGGCGTGATGCTGAACCGCGTCGTCCAGCGCTGCGTCGTGCCCGGGATCGTCACGGAAAGCCGGCACTCGCCGGGGTCCCCGATCGCGGCCACCGGCATGATGCTGGACGCGAAGGGCTCGACGCCGCCCACGCTCGCCTCGCATTGCGCGGGCGTCGACGACGACGACGCGAACCAGGACTCCGGCATGTTCGCGCAGAGCTTTCCGTGGGTCGTCATGGCCGCGTCGACGTGGAGGTCGACACCGTTGCTCTCCTCGGGGAGGAAAAGCGTGTACGACGTGCCTTCCTCGATGGGCTCCGAGACATTGCCCTTGAGGGCGGCCTTGCGGAGGAAAAACGAGGCCTCGACGGACGTCAGCGCGTCAGGGCCCACCACCTCGAATACCTGCATCCCCTGCACCGGCAGCGTCGTGTCGACCGACACCGTGACCGTGCCTGGGCCCGCGGTCAGGTACGTGGAGCCAGGCCCCGACGTCAGATCTCCGTGCGACCGGAGCGTGAGGGCCACGGGCGCGGGCGCGTTGACCGGCGAAAAGGGGTTTTCCATTGCATCGAGCGGCCGCGCCGTCGGCGCCCACAGCGGCGCGTCCGACGGCAGCACCAGGGTGTCCCAGCAGTCGGCGAGGCGCTGGTCGAACTGCTCGATCACGAAGCCGGCGACGGGTTTGACGTGCAGCACGAGCCGGTGCTGGAGCGGCACGGCCGTCGCCATCGATCCGTCGCCGGAGGGGCAATGCTGCTCGGTGATCTCGCCTTCGAGGAGCACGGTCACGGTGCCCTCCTCGTGGAGCTCGATCGCGAGCGCGCCGTCGACGAGCGCGACCATCGCGGCCGTCCCCTGCACGTCGGCGATCGACTGCCAGACCACCTGGCCCGGGGAGATCGAGCAGTCGGACGACAAGACGAAGCCGTTCTTCGCCACGAGCGTCACGTCGCGCGGGTAGCCCTCGGAGAGCCCGTAGGTCAATTCGGTCTCTTCCTTCGCCAGCCCATTCGCGAACTCGGCGTAAGCGTCGACCTTGGACGACGACGCGTAGCTCGCGGGCAACGTCAGCGTGTGGACCGGCGCTGCGGGGCCAGGCGGCGGCTCGGCAGCGCTCGGGGCGGGGTTGTCGGCGCAAGCGGCGAGGGCGAGGCCGAACATGAGCATGAGCGGAGCGAAGGGGCGCATGAAACCTCCAGGGGGCGAGGGGACGCGGCAGGCGTAGCGCCCCGGAGGCCGGGGGAGAATGCACGTCGGCACCCGACGGCCGTGCAAGAATCCACAGCGTATGAACTGGGACGATCTTCGCTTCGTCGCCGCGCTTTCGCGCGCCGGATCGCTCGCCAAGACGGCCGCGGCGCTCGGCGTCGACCACACCACGGTCGGCCGTCGTATCGAGGCCGCCGAGCGCGCGCTCGGCCTGCGGTTGTTCACGCGCACCGCCGCCGGGTACGTGCTGACCCGCGACGGCGAGCGGATGCTCTCGCCCCTGCGCCAGGTCGAAGACGCGGTGCTCGCGCTGGAGCGCGGCGTCCACGCGCAGCGCGGCGCGCTGGAGGGCACGGTGCGGGTGACCTCGCCCGAGACCTTCGGCATTGCGTACCTGGCCCCGCGCCTCGCGCGGTTTGGCCGCCAGTACCCGGCGCTGTGCGTCGAGCTTTTGCCGGCAGGCGTGGTGCTCGACCTCAGCCGCAGCGAGGCCGAGCTGGCGTTGCGTTTTGTACGTACATCGCACGAATCGCTGCGGGTCCGCCGCGTCGGCGAGGTGAGGCACGGCCTGTATGCGTCCGCCGCGTACCTGGCCCGGCACCCGGTGCGGGGGCCGGGGGATCTGCACGCGCACCCGCTGCTGCTGCCCTCGAGCGGCGTCGAAGTGGCCTGGCTGGAGCAGCTCTCGCCGGGCGTGCGGCCCGCCTTCGTGAGCGACGTGTCGCTGGCCCTCGCCGAGGCCGCCCAGGCCGACGCCGGGGTGGCGGTGCTGCCGAGGTTCTTGGGGGACCAGGCGCCGGGCCTGACGCACGTGCCCATGCCACGCGAGCCGGGGCAGCCGTTATGGCTGACCGTGCACCGCGACCTGCGGCAAACCCCACGGGTGCGCGTGCTGGTCGATTTTCTGGTCGCCGCCCTGCGGGCCGACCGCGACGTCTTGCTCGGCGCCTGAGCCTTTCGCCCTCGCGGGTCGTGGCCGGCCCCGATGTTGCAGCCTGCGTCCGGCATGCACCCCGGCCGCGTCCTTGCTTGTGCCGGGCTGTGCCTGGAAGGCGAGCTGGGATCTATGGACCTCACGAAGCGCATCGGACTTCTCGCGGCCCTCTTCCTCGTGGCCCTCGCCCCGGCCTGCAAGAACGCAGCGGTGACGGGCGGCCCGGGGGAGAACCTCGGGGGCGGCGGCACGGGTGGCACAGGGGGGACGAGCGACGGCGGCGGGGGCACCGGCGGGTGCCAGGACCCTGCGCAGTGTCCGGTGAGCTGTCCGGAGGTCGGCCCGCCGCCGGGAGGACCCTGCCTGGTCGAGGGCGAGGTGTGCGTGGATTTCGACGAATGCGGCTATGGCATGCGGGTGGCGTGCGAGGACGGGTTCTGGTCGACTTCCGTGCACGATCCCGGGCCCCACGCGTGCGGGTGCGGCGCGCCCTGCATCGATCCCTGTCCTGAAGCGCAACCCGTGCCTGGCAGCGCGTGCGACGGCGATTTTTACGAGTGCTCCTACCCCGAGCCGATGTGCGACGGGAACGAGAATGTCGCGATGTGCCAGGGCGGGACGTGGGTCCTCAGCTATCACGGCTGCCTGAAGCCGTGCCCGGATACGCTGCCGGCCGAAGGCACGCCCTGCAATGCATGTTGTGCGTCGAGCACCTGTGCCTACCTCGACGCGAGCGGCTGCCCCGCGCAGATCGCCTGTGAGAACGGCGTATGGGCTTCAAGCGCAGCGTCCTGCACGCCGAGCTCGGCGTGCGCCACCCTGGACAAGGGCCCGTGCAGCCATGCCCAGGGGTGTCGATGGATGCAATGGCTGCCCGTCGGCACGTGTGACTCCTTGCCCGAGGGTGGGTTCCCGCAGGGCTGTTATCCGGTGGCCGACTGCGCCTCGGACGCGGATTGCGAGGGCGGGACGTGCAAGGCGGTCGCGGTCGACCCTTGCCCTGACGGCGATTGCAACATGTGCGCGGACCTGGCGCATCTCTGCGTGCCCTGATCGACCTGCTTCCGAGAGGGTCGTGACCCTCCCGCATGGCAGGTCGAGCCCCCTCGGAGAGGGTCACGATCGTCCTGCATGCCCCTTCGACAAGCCTTCGCGAGGGGAACGACCGTCCCGCAAATCCCGTCGACATCCCTCCGAGACGGTCACGACCCTCCCGCAGGCCTCGTCGAGCCCCCTCCAAGAGGGTCACGATCGTCTCGCAAGCCCCGTCGACATGCTTCCGAGAGGGTCGTGACCCTCCCGCAGGCCTCGTCGAGCCCTTTCCAAGAGGGTCGTGACCCTCCCGCACGTCCCGTCGACAAAGCCTTCGCGAGGGTCGTGACCCTCCCACAGGCCTCGTCGAGCCCCCTCCGAGAGGGGTGTGGCCGTCTTGCAAGCCCCGTCGACATGCCTCCGCGAGGGGCGCGACCGTCCCGCAGGTCTGCTCGACCCGGCCCGGAGAGGGTCACAACCCTCCCGCGGCCAAGGACCTGCGCCCCTCCCAGCGGCTCCGCCGTCCCACCGCACCCCCTCGCGACGCCGATGACGGATTGGGGAGCTTGCCGAAGTGCGAGGCTTGACGTGGGAGGGACCACCGTGTTTCCGTTCTGACAACACTAGCCAACCAAGGAGGCTCTCATGTCTATCTACAGGCTCAAACGGTTTGAGGTCAGCGCCATTAGCCTCAACAACCAGTTTTACGCGAACGGGAGGCAACAGCTCCGAGTCGACATTACGATCCAGAAAGAGAAGTGGGACGAGAACATACGCGATTGGGTCGAGGAGGCTCTCACCGAGACCGAACGACAGACGCTCACCCTCGTCGACTTCTCGTCCGACCTGAACCAGACAAACCTGCCGCAGGGCTGGTCCGTCGACACGGAGCAAAATGGATTCTTCACGGGGCCCTACTTCGCCTCCCTGGCAGAGCCGGAGCCCGAAGCAGGGGGGAAGGCGGAGGCGACGCAGGCTCCACCCGGCGAGCCCGGAGATGCCATCAAGACCAATGCCAACGCTGTCGCCGAAACCCACGCCCGCTACACCCGCTCCACCTTCGTCGGCATCGCGAAGCTGATGGCCCGCGTGAAGCTGGACGGCGGCCAGGTGCTCACGACGAACATGTCGTCCGGAGATCACAACTTCACGAGCAGCGTCATGCTGCAAGCGGTCACGCCTCACGCCATCCAGCCGTCGCAGCTCACCATGACCACCCGGATCCTGCTGAACGACCCCGTGATGAGCGGTGCGACGCAGAGGGTCACCGCATACTTCTGGACGATGCCCGTCGGGCTGGAGATCTACTCCATCACGCACGTGGGTGAGCCGAAGCTCTTCTTCGTCAGAAAGGACCAAGGCCAGCTTTTGCGTGGGAGAGGGTATCCCTCCGATATCAACATGCTCGTGTACACGTCGTATGGCGACATCAATGTTTTCGGGTGGGAATACCGCATCACCATCGCGAAGAACCAGTTCGCCGTGGATGTGCTCCGTGTAAACCCCTTTAGTGCCGTAAAATCCACCTGGAATACGGGTGTGGTGTTTTCCGTCATCGACATGTACGGCAACGAGCACCGGTACCGAGTCGATCCATCGAGCGACGACTCGACCGTGACCATCGCCCCTGGTCCAAGGTCAATCGAAATGCCCCAAGCTGAGCCGGCGCATGCAGAGCCCGCGCGCGCGGGGGGAGCGTGAGCCATGAGCGTATCCATCTACTCCAACGCATTCAATTTCGGTTCGTACCTGAGCGGCGCGGTGGACCCGCGGACCGGGCAGTATTCGGTCGCCATTCCCTTCGTGCAGATCCGGCCGCCCAACCTGGATGATCTGAGCCGCAGCATCGGGATCACCTTTTCGGCGCTGCGCCCCGAGAACCGAGGGTTCGGCATCGGCTGGTCGATGAGCCTGTGCTCGCTGGATCTGACGAACAACCAGAACGTGCTCACGCTCTCCGATGGCCGGTCATTCCAGGGCAACAGCCTGCCGCCGGACGGCTACGATCTCACCTTCAAGGATCAGAAGCTCAAGGACTTCCGCGTCACCAAGATCGACGCCAACACGTTCGACGTCATCTCCAAAGACGGCGTGGTGGAGCGGCTGATCAAGAGGGGGGGCGAGCTCGTGGCCCGGCTCTCGCTCCTGCGCTTCCCCAGCGGCGAGACCTTTCAATATTCCTATGATCATCAGGTCAATGGCGTCTCGTATCTGACCAAGATCGTCTTCGTGCAGACCGGGGAGACGTACCTGGAGATCACCTACCAGGGTTTCAACGCGCGCCAGGTGAGTTATCCGGTCGACCATGGCAAGACGGCGCGGATCCAGCTCGATCACCAGAATGACTTGCTCACGTCGGTGACCCTGCCTCATGACGCCGGCCAGAGCGGGGGCAGCGCCGCGGCGTTGCCCAGGTACACGATTTCGTACCGTCCCCTCGGGGCTTTTCAGGGCATCGACCGGCTACGGAGCCCCACCGGCTCGGTCGAGACGCTCCAGTACAAGGAGGAGGGCCACAAGCTCAATGGCGGTGGTCACGTCCCCTACGTCATCTCTCACGAAGTGGCGCCCGGGCGTGGCCAACCGAGCACGAGGAGGACCTACAGCTTCAGCCAGGACCAGAATTTCCTCGGGTATGCCTCAGGGGCGCCCGTGTTCAGGCCGGGCGAGGACAACCTGTACCTGGTGCTGGGGAACTATACCTACAAGAGCACGGAGTACGTCCTCGAGAACGGGAGCAACCTCTCCGTCACCGAGCGCGAATTCAACCGGTTTCATCTCTTGACCAAGGAGGGGAAGACCCAGCAAGGGACCCGGACGTCCACCGAGATCACCTACAATGAGATCGCGGGGCAGAGCTTCTCCCAGCAGCCGGCGAACCTGCAGCAGCCGCGGGTCGTGACCAAGCGGTACGAGAACCTCCAGCCGTACGCCTCCCGCGAGGAGCGAACCGAGACGGAGACGGACGAATACGGCAATCCCCTGAGCCAGCTCGATCCGACCGGGGTGAAGACGACCTTTACGTACTACGCGAAGGGCGGGGAACCGGGGTGCCCGGCGGATCCCTTCGGCTTCGTACGCTACGTGAAGCGCGCCACCGTGACCCCCGCAGCGGCCGGATCGACGACCTCCAAGGTCACGGACTACACCTACCTGGAGACGTCGACCTTGGGTCAGGCGCCCGCGCGTTATTTCGTGAACAAGGCGACGGAGACGTTCAATGGCGCGGAGGTCAAGACCTTTGCCTACAACGACACGCCCACCAACGCCGCGACCCACGCCCTCTTGAAGAGAATGGACACGCGGTGGAACAACAAGACCACCGTGATCGCATTCGACCACGTGGTGTCGGGAGGGACGACGAAGACCACCACCACCGTCACCGGATTCGACGGCGTGAAGGCGACCCTCAGCACCACCCGCTCACGCATCACCGGCCGGCGCTGGCAGGAGTACGACGTCAACGGGGTAACGACGAACTCCACCTATGACGTGCTGGGGCGGGTGGTCGAACACACCACGTCCCCGGGCACCTCGTCCGCGGCCACGCGGCGCTACGAGTACAGCTTCCCCGGCGGTGACGAGACCGGCCGCTGGCCCGTGCTGACGGAGACGGACCCGCAGGGGGTCGGCAAGAGGGTCCATTTCGACGGCCTGGGTCGCGTCGCCGCCGAAGAGGCGCAGGATGACGTGAGCGGCTCGAGCGCCCCGGGGGCGTATCGCCTGGTGACGGAGAGGTTTTATGACGTGCTCGGCCGGACCGTCTCGGAGAAGCGCCACGACTGGTGGTGGAACGCCGGGCAGACGGCGCGAACCGAGACGATCCACGAGACCCGGTTCGAGCACGACGGCTGGGACCGGCTCCGGCGGACGGTCTTCGCCGACGGTCACGCCGAGCTGACGATCCACGATGTCGTCGCCAGGACGGTGAGGACGGGCATCGAGGGGGAGGGCAACATCCTCACGGTGCTCGATGCCTTCGGCAATCCGCTGACCAGCACCCAGGTTCATGCAAATGGCGTCACGTACGCCACCTGGCGCAACCAGTACGATGGTTTCGGGCGGAAGATCAGCGAGCAGGACGCGCTCGGGAACACGACCCGGTACAGCTACGATCTCTTCGACCGCGTGACCGAGAGGACCCTGCCGGAGAACACCCAGGTGCGGGTCCAGTACGCGGATTTCAGCGCCCACGACCTGATGGTGAGCTTGACGGTGGACGGCACCAGCTTCGGCACGCGCAGCTACGACGGCCTGGGCCGGGTGACCGCGGCAGGCGTGGGCGGACGCACCACCAGGTACGCCTATCAAGGAGGCGGCGACAAGCCTTCCCAGGTGACCACGCCCAAAGGCAACGTGCTGGCAATGGCGTACGCGCCCGTCCTGGGGGGGCGGCTCGTCGGCGTCACCGGGCCCGACGTCTCCTCCGAGTATCAGCTCGATAAGCGGACCACGGCCCTCACCCAGGCGAAGAGCGGCGACTTCATCCAGGACCTCGGCTACTTCGCCTCGGGGCTCTCGCGCAGCTCGTCCGAGCAGGCCATCCCGCGCCTGGGGCGGAATCGCGTGACCACGAGCTACGCCTACAGCATGTCCGGTCGGATCCAGACCTTCGTCGACGGTTTCAACAACGCGCACACGCGTGAATACGACACCCAAGGGCGCTTGAAGTCCTGCCAGCAGGGCAACCGCCGGGCGAGCTTCGGCTACGATGCCAAGAGCCGCCCGAAGAGCATCGTGGTGGAGGACGCCGCCGAGAGAACGAGCCTGACCACCACCTTGACCTACGACGATTTCGGTCGCGAGACGCTGCGGGTCACCTCGGGCGGGTCCTCCACGCGGATCGAGACGAGCTACTTCGCCAACGGTCAGGTCAGCGGCCGGGTCACGACCGAGGGCGGCGTGCTCCTGCGTGACGAGACCTACGTCTACGACAAGCGGAGCCGCCTCCAGCAGTACCGTTGCGCGGGGAGTCAGCCGCCGCGCGATTCCCGCGGGCGCGTGGTGGTGGCGCAGCAGTTCACCTTCGACAAGTGGAGCAACATCACGCGGCGCGAGACGACCTTCACCGATGGGGTGGAGGTCACGACCTACCAGTTCAGCGCCCAGGACCCGACCCAGCTCTCCGCCGTCGTGCAGAATGGCCAGACCATCGCCCTCGCCTACGACGCCGCGGGGAACCTGACGCGGGACGAGCGGGGCCAGGAGCTCGAATACGACAGCCAGAACCGGCTCATCCGGGTGCGGAACAGCCATGGGCAATTGCTGAGCGAGTACCACTACGACGCGATGGGCAAGCTGGTGGCGCAGTCCCTGCCCACCGGCGGTCACACCCAGCGGTACTACCAGGGCGAGATCATCAGCAACCAGACCCTGGACGATCGAACGATCACGTACCTGGGCGCAGAGGGCCAGTATTTCGCGCAGGAGGAGCGGCAAGGCGCCACCACCCGCGGGCAGCTCTTCGTGACCAACAGGGAGCACAGCCTGGTGGCGTCGGTGGACGCCGGGAGCACCGAGGACGTCCGCTACACCCCTTACGGCGAGCGCAGCACCTCGGGCGAGGGAAGGATGGTGATCGGATTCAATGGCGAGAGCGTGGATCCGGTCACCGGGTGGTATTTCCTGGGCAATGGGTATCGCGTCTATAACCCCACGCTCATGCGCTTCCATAGCCCGGACGGCTGGAGTCCCTTCGGGCAAGGAGGGGTGAACCCGTACGTGTACAGCGCCGGCGATCCCATCAATCAGATCGATCCCACCGGACATCTGAGCTGGAAGGCCTGGCTGAACATCGGCCTCGCCGTGATCGGGATCGCGGTGGGTATCGTCACGTTGGGGGCGGGGGCGGCCGTCAGCGCGGCGGCCATCGCCGCGACGACCCTGGGGATGGCATCCAGCGCCGTGAGCATCGCCGGGGCGGTCCTCGAAGACAACGAGAAGGCGTCCTCGATCCTGGGCTGGGTATCGCTCGGGCTCGGGGTCGCCAGCGTGGGCGCCGGGATCACCGCGTTCGCCCGATCCACGGCGTCCGTGGTCTCCGCCGGAGCGAAGGCCGCCCAGACCGTCAAGAACGAGGTGGCAGGGATCACCGAAAGTCTGGTGAGCAAATCCCTGGCGGTTTCTCGGGGCAAAACCATTGCGATGGCGGTGGAAGGGATCGGCCACGCCGCGGATGTGGTCTCCAAAGGCACAGGGATCGCAGCCAACTTCGTTGAGAATGAAAAAATCGCAAACATCCTCAACTGGGTATCTGTAGGGACCGGGGCCGTCCCCACCGCCCTGGGCGGCGGTGGCCTGATCAAGTCGGGGCTGACCAAAGGCAGCACCGAGAGCCCAGCGCTCCACGCCGCGCCGACCGGGAGCCGGGCCTCCAGCTCCGACGTCGCGCTGCTGGCCGCGCGGCCGCTCCGCGCCGATACCCCGTTCCGGGTGAGCTCGGATCGCTTCAACAACGCCTACAACATCTTGCCCATCTCGCCGCACGGGCTCTTCCGCAATGCGGAGATCGAAGTCGAGAGCCTCTTCGTCACGCGACTGTGAAGCCCCCGTCACGTTAGAAAACCCCGGGGGGCGAGGAATGCCTCGCCCCCCGGCGAGAGCGCCCCTCTCGGCCAGCTCCGCGCCGTCGAGCGCCCGCGAGAGCAAAGAAGAGCTAGAGCCGTTGGAGGGCTCACGTGGTTCGTGATGGAACCAAGGGGCCGCCACGCCGTGGAAAGCGGGCCGGGGGGGAGGGTGGGGGAGGCTGAGGGACGCTCAGCGCTTCTTCGTCGCCCGCGGCTTCGTCGTGCGGGCCTTCGTCGTCGTCGCCGGCAGCGCGCGCTTCTTCGTCGTGGCCTTCGTCGCCTTCTTGCGCGTGCCTTCTTCCGTCGTGGCGGACTTCGTCGCGCGTTTCGTCGTCGCGCGCTTCTTCGTCGTCGTCCGCGCAGCCGATGCACGCGTGGTCGCAGACGTCCGCGAGCTCGCCCGAGGCGAGCGCTTCGTCGTGGTCCGCGCGCGCGCAGGCTTCGGCTCCGGCTCCGAGGGCACGGCCTCCTCCTCGGCTGCCTCCTCGAGGGGGAGCACCGCGCCATTGCCATTGGCGTGACGCGGAGGCTCGGGCGCCTCAGGCCTCACCGCGGGTTTTCCGCGCGGCTGCGCGCGGGCTGGCTCGGCGGGCGCAGGCGCGGGCGCCGCAGGCAGGGACGTGATGAGCGGCGCGCCCGCGTCCGCGAGCAAGGCGTCCACCTCGGCGGCGAAGGCCGCGACGTGCATGTCGACGTCGCGCGCATCCAGCTCCGAGAGCGGCGTGTAGACGACACGCACCCTGCGCCCGTCCGGGATCTCCCACGAAGCCGTGTTGCCCGTGCGGCGGAGCGTGCGCGTGGCCGCACGATCGATGAAGCGCATGAGCCGCGCGCGCTCCGAGGGGCTGACCTCACGCGTGAGCGGCGCCGTCCGTTCGAGCGTCGGCAGCTCCACCGCGCCTTGCTCGACGAGCGCGCAGAGCTCGTCCGCGACCGCTTCCTCGAGCTCCAGGTGCAGATCCGGATCGGCCGGCGGCTCGGGCACGAAGACAGCCTCGCGCGTGGCGGGATCGTAGCTGTCGAGCCGCGCGCCTGCGATGAGCCCCGCGCGCTCGAGCGCCACCACGAGCGAGTCCGCCCGCGCGCGTTTGCCCGCGGTAGCCGCGACGTACCCGAGCAGATCGAGCTCGACACGCACGACCGCTTCGTCCTGCGAGGCGCTCGCCTCGTCGAGCGCGATGCGCGCCGCGTCGAGCACCTCGCGCTCGACGACGCTGCGATCCGCGAAGACATCTTCGAGGTGCTCGGACGCGAGCAGCGCCTGCGCGACGCGGCCCGTGAGCCGCGAGAGCGCCTCGCGCGTGGCAGGATCGTCGGCGGGCGTCGGCACGCGGAGCGCACGCTCGGCGAGCGGCTCGACGTAGCCGGACATGGCATCGTCCACGGCGCGGACGAGCGCGGCCGTCCCCCCTTTGACGACGAGGATCCGGCCTCGACCCTTGAGACCCTCGACGATGCGGGAAGCGAGCCTCCGGGAGAGGTTGAGCGCGTTCACGAAGCGTGAAGCTTACACGCTTTGGCGCGTATGGTCCGCCGTTTCGAGGACGAAACGTGCGCGCAAAAAGAGGGGGAAAGGATCGAGAGGAGGGGACGCGACGAACGTCCGCGCAGAGCGGGAGACGTCCTAGTCGGCCTCGACGAGCTTGACGACCACGTCGCCGATCCGAGCAGGCACGCGGGCCTTCGCCTCGGCGAGCGTTCCAGGGCGAACGCTCACGCGCACGACGAACCCAATGCCGTCTTCACGCTCGACGCCGACGCCGGCGCAGAAGGGCTCTGCGCCGATGTCGTTCTTCAGTTGTTCCTTCGCGCGGCGCGCGGAGCCGACGTCGCTCATCGGATCACTCGCTGTAGCCGACGGCGAGGACGCGGAAGGTGTCGGGCGGAGCGGCGACGTTGTAGATCTTCGCCGTGAAGATGCCGCCCGAGTTCGAGTCGAGATCGTTGCCGGCGACGAGGGCCTGATCCGCGCCGCAGATCTTGCCCTCCTTGTCGTAGAGCGAGACGAGCGCCCACACGCTCTTCGCCTTGAACGCGCTCTCGTTCGTGATCTTGCCCTCGACCTGGTGAGGGTTGAAGCCCTTCTTGGCCGTGAACTTGGTGTCCGAGATCTTGAGCTTCGCCGCCTTGCCCGTGAAGAGCGGGCGCATCGGGTTCGCCTCGGTCTTGTACGACGCCCACTTCGTCGTCTTGTAGAGCGAGAACGTGCAGGGGACCTTCTCGCCCGGCGCGAGCTCGCGGATGAGGCTCGAGCAGGTGCCGCTGTCGATCGCCGTGTTCCCGTCGTCGAAGAACGTCACCTTGATGTTCGGGAAGCCGAGCGGATCCTTGCCCGTGTTGTGAATCTCGCCCACGAAGTGGATCGTGCTGCCGTACTCGGCCTTGTAGTGGCGAAGGTCCTTGAGCTCGGCCTTGAGATCACCCGCCTTCGGGGGCTTCGCGAGGTCGCCGAGATCGCCGAGCTTCGGGCCGTCCGGGTTCGCCGAATCGAGCGGGATCGCCGCGATCGCCTCGGACGTCTTCTTGGCCGCGTACCAGAAGAAGCCGACGACGCCGATGATGGTGACGAGGAGGAGGCCGCCGCAGCCAAGGCCGATGATGAGGCCCATGTTCGGGCCCTTCTTCTGCTGCGGGAGAATGGGCCCGCCCATCGGAGGGCCACCCATCGGAGGGCCGCCCATCGGAGGGCCGCCGAAGCCGCCGCCGGGAGGAGGGCCATAACCGCCGCCGGGAGGAGGACCATAACCGCCGCCGGGAGGCGCGCCGCCAGGAGGCCCACCGGGAGGCCCGCCGAAGCCGCCGCCGCCGGGAGGACCGCCAGGGGGGCCGCCAAAGCCACCGCCGCCGGGAGGCCCGCCGGGAGGACCGCCAAAGCCACCGCCGCCAGGAGGACCGCCGCCGGGAGGCCCGCCGTAGCCGCCACCACCGGGAGGGGGACCGTAACCGCCGGGCGGGCCACCACCGCCGAAGCCGCCAGGCGGACCGCCGCCGCCAAAGTTGTCACCTCCCGAAGGCGGTGCCCCGCCCGGGGGTGGTGCAGGCGGCGGCAATCCGCCCCCACCGGGTCCAAATCCATTTGCCATGCGCGGCTCGCCCGTCGTGTTCTCGATCATGGCGACGGAGTATGCCGCAAAATGGGGAAGGACGGGCAAACGGATCCAGACGAGACGAACAGGATCCGTCGGCCGGGGCTGCGCGGCTGCTACGATGGGCCCTCATGACGACCGAGGCGTGTTCGACGATCCGCACAATCCTTGCGATTTCCATGATCTTCGTGTTCGCCGGGGGAGGCGCACTCGGCTGCGGAGGGGCCGCCGAGGGCGGGGCCGGCCCCGAGACAGCAGGCCAAACGGTCCCGAAGGTCGAGGAGCCAGAGCAAGCCGAGGAGGTCGTGGAGGACTCGGGGACGCTGGACATTCTCTCCGACCCCCCGCAAGACGTGCTGCTCGACGGCAAGCCCATCGGAAAGACGCCGCTCACGAACCACCGCGTGAAGATGGGCCCCCACGACGTGACGTTCCTCGATCCAGCCGAAGGCGATCGCACGATGAGCGTCAACGTGTCGCCAGGTGATCACCAGACGGTGAAGCTCGATCACCCGCCGAAGATCCGCGAGCAGAAGTGAAGCTGATGCAGCGCGGCGCCGGGGTTTCACCCCGGGCCCGACCAGGGGTTGTCCACCCCTGGACCCGGACCAGGGCCAGCCCTGGACCTCTGGGCATCGACTGCGCGAAGCGCAGTCGATGCGGGGAAATTGTTTGTAGCTGTCCGCCCCCCTTTGCAGGGCCAGCCCTGGGCCGCAGGTGCATCGACCGCGATGCAGTCGATGCGGGGAAATTGTTTGTAGCTGTCCGCCCCCCTTTGCAGGGCCAGCCCTGGACCGCAGGTGCATCGACCGCGGTGCGGTCGATGCACGAGAGGGGGAGATTTTAGAGGTGCCTGCGCGCGATCTCGGCCCACGTGCCCGTGGGTTCGATCTCGAGGTACTTGCGCCAGCAAGGCCGCGCCTTCGCGCTCTCGCCGACCTGCTCGTACGCCATCGCGAGGTTGAAGTACGCATCGGCGAAGCGCGGATCACTCTCGATCGCGCCGCGGAAAAACTCGACCGCCGCGCCCGCGTGGCCCCGCTCGAGCATGACGTAGCCGAGGTTGTACTGCGCCTCGGGTTGCTTGCGATCGATCTCGAGCGCGCGTCGATAAAGCGACTCGGCCTGCACCTCGTCGCCGCGGCGAAAGCAGATGTTGCCGAGGTTCGTGTACGCGATGGCGAGCCACGGATCGATTTCGAGCGCGCGACGGTAAAGCTCCTCGGCCTCGGACATCGTCTGCGGGTTCTCGTCGAGCTGGCTTGCGCGCACGTAAATCTCGTACGCAGTCTTCGCGCGATCCCGGCCGACCATGGGGCGCAGGACGCGCACGACGTCGTCGCGCAGCGACTTCACGTCGAAGTCGAGCACCATCTGCCCCGTGAGCGGTTCGAACGTGCCCGCCGCGCTCTTCACGACGACACGTTGCCCATCGGAGACGATGCGCAGCTCGGCGAGCGGACGCGTGACCTTGGGGAGCGCGCCGCGGATGTTCTCGACCGCGCGTGCGACGTCGCGCAGGCGCACCTTGCGCGCGAGCAGATCCCGCGCAGCCCGGAGCGCAATCACGTCGGAGAACGTGTACGCGCGGCGGCCCTTGCGACGGCCACTCGGCGAGACGATCCCCGCGCGATCGAGCGATCGCAGCCGGCCCGCAGAGATGCCGAGGAGGCGAGACACCTCGGCCCCGGTGAACATGTCGCTCACGGGCTCGCGCGTCTGCGGGACGGGTAGCTCCGCGGGCAAACGCGCCGGGTCGGGATCGGGCAGGCGCTTCGGAGGCTCGGCCACGCGTCCACCGCCCGGCCCGAAGATCACGTGGATGACCTTGTTGGCGTCGGGGTCGCGGCGTTCTTTGTTGTTCATGGCGTAGGGCAGGAGCGAGGGGCGAGGGGCGCGAGTTTAGCGCGATGCGCCGCTCGCGGCGGAGGCATGTACGACGGCGACGACGTCCACCAGCACGACGACACCCGCAGCGGACGCGCGTACGTCGATCTCGGCGCGCACAGGTCCGAGCTCCCCCTGCACACGTGTACACGCCTCCCTGCGCGCGATGCGGAGCACGCGGAGCTTGAGGTGCGGGTCACACGCGAGGAGCGCGGCCATGGACGCGAGATCGGGATCGGGCAGCGTGCCACCCCGAGAGCGCGCGAGCAAAAGCACGCTCGTCGAGCCGTAGTAGACGACGCCGTCTCCTTCGGTCTGGGGCATGCCCTCGCTCACGATGTCCGCGCCTTCAACCATGGCACGGACGAGGCCGTCCTCCGCGGCGACGAGATCGAGCTGTCGACGCCGGACGAGAGGCCCCGGGCCTGCCTTGACGAGGCCGGGACGCGTGCGCGGTGGGCTCTTTGCCATCGACGACGGATCGTAGAGATCACGCGCGCCGAGATCGAAAAACCGGCACGATCGCGAGGGAACTTGCGCGCGGGGGCGCTTCCGTGCATCGGCGATTTCGTGCGACTGCCCGCACGAACTTGGCCCGCGGTCATGGGGTCTGCGAGGGTCGCGCGTGGGAGGAGCGAAACCGAGATGGGACACCCTGGCGTCGAGCGTCGGAAGCACTGCGTCTACGTCACCCGCAACACGGAGTACCACATGCGCGACGGGGTCTGCGTCGCGGTGCGGGACCGTCGGACGGGGAAGTTCGTCCCCGCGCACATCGCGGTGTCGTTGAAACTCGAAGGGGGCGTGCGCTTGTTCCCGAACGGCGCGGTGATCCCGCGCATCGACAAACCCGGCGTGGGAGACGCGATCTGGTTCGCCACGGCCACCGACGCGAGCCGGCAGCTCGTGACGAGCCGGATCGAGGCGATCGAGCGTCCGTCGAAGGACATCGTCGCCTCGTACGCGTGACTCGACGCTCGTTCACGAGCGTCGAGGGGAGATCGCGAAGCGAGCTCCCTCGGGACTAACCGATGTTGCAGAAGTGTTCGTAGTCGATGTAGCTCGTGATCGTCGGATCGGTGCCGCAGACGGGGCAGGTCTTGTCCTTGCGGAGCTTGAGCTCACCGAACTTCATGCGGAGGGAGTCGTAGGTGAGCAGGCGGCCGACGAGGGGGTTGCCCTGGCCGAGCACGAGCTTGATCGCCTCGGTCGCCTGGACCGTGCCGACGAGGCCCGGCAGGACGCCTAGAACGCCAGCCTCCTGGCAGCTCGGCGCGAGGTGCGGCGGCGGCGGCTCGGGGTAGAGGCAGCGATAGCAAGGGCCGCCGGCCGCGGGGTGGAAGGTCGTGACCTGACCCTCGAAGCGGAAGATCGAGCCGTGCACGACGGGCTTCTTCATCCACACGGAGGCGTCGTTCACGAGGTACCGCGTGGGGAAGTTGTCGCAGCCGTCCACGATGATGTCGAAGTCGCGGAAGATGCGCTCGACGTTGTGGCTCGTGAGCCGCTCCTCGAACTTCACGACCTTCACGTCGGGGTTCAGATCACGGATCGTCTTCTCGCCGCTTTCGACCTTGGGCATGCCGACACGCGAGGTGGCGTGCATGATCTGGCGCTGGAGGTTCGAGGCGTCGACGACATCGGCGTCGACGAGGCCGATCGTGCCGACGCCGGCCGCGGCGAGGTAGAGCGCAGCGGGGCTGCCGAGACCACCCGCACCAAGGAGCAGGATCTTCGAGGCGAGCAGCTTCGCCTGTCCCACCTCGCCGACCTCGGGCAGGAGCAGGTGGCGCGAGTACCGATCGCGCTGCGCGTCCGAGAGCTGGGGCGGGGTCTCCATCGGATACCCGAGATCCTTCCAGCGCACGAAGCCGGGGTTCGCGCTCTCGACGCGCGTGTAGCCGAGGTCGAGGAGCGTCTTGGCGGCGAGCGCCGAGCGCGTGCCGCCCGCGCAGTAGAGGACCACGGGCGCGTTCTTGTCCGGGACCTTCTGCTCGATTTGCATTTCGAGGAAGCCACGCGGGACGCTGAGCGCGCCCGGGATGTAGCCGGCGCGGTTCTCGTCTTTCTCGCGCACGTCGACGAGCACCATGGGCTCGCGGGCTTCGAGGCGGCGCTTGATCTCCTCCAGAGTCACGGTCGAGATGGTCTTGCGGACCTCGGCGATCAGATCGGTGTAGGTCGTCGGCATGCGGGTCCTCGCTGGGCGGGGAGGGGTTCGTCGTTCGGAGACAACGTGCCGTCAAGGGTGGCCCGTGGAGCCGCCCTCGGCACGTGGCGGGTCCTTGCTCACTTGGGCGCGGGCAGGTCCTCGGGGCGCGCGCGCAGGCCGGGCAGGACCTCGTCCTTGCGCAGGCCGCCCTCGCACACGAGCTTCACCGTGCGCTGATCGGGCAGGACCTCTTCGAGCGTGACGATCTGCGTCTTCGCCTGGCAGAACGCGACGAGCTTCACGCCCGGCAGGAGGCGGCCGATGCGCAACGTGCCGCGCTTGACGACCATCTCCTTGTCGTCGGCGAGGCGCTTGACCGTGACGTCCTGCCCCTTCACGGCCGAGACCGTGCCGAGCTCGAGGTTCGCCTCGCCCGGGCGGAGCGGCGCCCAGACACGCGTGCCGACGAGCTGATCGTCCGGCGGGATCCAGTCGGTCGTGTTCTTCGCGGCGAGCCGCGCGAGCGGCGCCCAGCCGACGGCGCGCTCGAGCTGCACGTCGAGCGAGGCGTTCGCCGGATCGACGTCCGTGACGAGCGCGAGGTCCTTCGTTTGTCCGAGGATCCACACCTCGGTCGCGGGCGCGAGGTCGCGCTTCGAGGGCGCGTCGCTCTTCGCCGCGGGCAGGATCGCGATCTTGCCGTGCGCCCAGCGCTTCTCGGCCTTCTTTCCGGGCTTCATCTTCACGCGCTGGGCCTCGACCCAGACCGCGAGCGCCTGGCGCTTCTTCGCCACGACCTCCGGCGCCGCCTTGTCCTTGGCGACGGGCGCCCCGTCCGGGCCCACGATCTCCCAGCGCACGAGCTTGATGAGCCGATCGACCTCTTCGAGCGATTTCGGCGCCTCGCGGCCCTGGCCCACGGACCGCGCCGAAAGGCCCGCGATCTCGGGCGTGATCGCCGCGCGCACCACGCCGAGCAGGCCCTTGGCGCCTTCGTCGCTGATGTCGCCGCTCTTCTGCGCCTCGTCGATCTTCGCGAGCGCGTCGGCCCAGTGCTTGGCCTTGAGCGGCTCTTCGAGCGAGGCCTTCTTCGCCTCGAAGATCGTGGTGTCGACCTCGGTCACGAGCTTCTTCTGCGCGGCGCCGCCGAGCACCGTCTTCGTGTCCTCCGCGCCGACGAGCGCGCGCGCGGCGGCGAACTTGCCCGCCGTCGTGGCCTCGTCGATCCGCCCTTGCACGCACGCGAGGGCCTGCGCGCCGATGAGCCGTCGCAGCTCGCGCACGAAGACCTCGCTCTCCAGATCCCGCATCGGGCCCGCGATCTCGCCGAACGCGCCCTTGCAGTCGCCGTCCTTGAGCGACGCCTCGATCTCGTTCGCCCAGAGCTTGGCGTGGCGCTTGTCGACCCTCTCGAGCTGCTCGGCGATCTGGAAGCTCAGCGACTCGACGTTGAGGTCCTTCGCCTGGCCGAGGAGCTTGCGCGCCTCGTCGAAGTCCTTCGCGTTGTAGGCCTCGTCGGCCTTCTCCATGAGCTTCTTGGCGTTTTCGATCTTGGCCTTCTCGGCGCGCTCTTCCGCGCTCTCCGGCGGCTTCGCGGGCGCCGGCGGCGGGCCGCACGCGACGAAGGTCGCGGCGAGGGAGGCCGCGGCCGCGAAGCGCGCGAGGATCGTCGCGACGCGCTGCGTGGTGCTCGGGAGGGAACGGACGCTCTTTCGCATGACGCGGGACTCTCCCATCCCACATCCTCGATCGTCAACTCGCGCGAGCGCCGAACCCTCTCGGCTTGACCGGCCTGCCCCGGCGTCCTACGACGGCCAGGCCATGGCGGACGAGTCGAAAGAGGAGGGGCACGCCCCCACGGAGGGCACCCGCACGTTCAACAAGCCGCGGGTCACCATCAACCGGGTCTACACGAAGAAGGGGGACACGGGCGATACGGGCCTCGTGGGCGGGCAGCGGGTCCCGAAGGACGACGCGCGGATCGAGGCCTACGGGACGGTCGACGAGCTGAACGCGTTCGTCGGCGCGGCCCGGCAGTCGATCCTGGAGGGGCTCGCCGCGGACAAGGTGCGCCCCGAGAGCGCGGCGGCGCTCGGGGAGCTCTCCGATACGCTCTGCCGGGTCCAGCACGAGCTCTTCAACCTGGGCTCGCTCCTCGCCACGTTGCCCGAGGACGTGCACCCGCGGCAGCCCCGGGTGACGGCCGCGGAGGTGGAGCGGCTCGAAGCCGAGATGGATCGTTGCCAGGAGGAGCTTCCGATCCTGCGCTCGTTCGTGCTGCCAGGTGGCTCCCGCGCGAACACCGACCTCCACGTCTGCCGGACGGTGTGCCGGCGCGCCGAGCGGCTCTGCGTCTCGCTCGCCCGGCAAACAGAGGTCGATCCGCTCGCCGTGACCTACCTGAACCGCTTGAGCGACGCGCTCTTCGTCTGGAGCCGCTTCGTGGCGCTCCATCTCGGCACGGGCGAGGTGCTCTGGGAGCCGGACAAGTCAGCGACGGGCCAGTCGAAGGCGCGCTGACGAAACGAGGCCTCGCCCACCACGAGGGAGAGGCCGTACACGAGCGCCACGTACGCGAGGCCGAGCACGACGTCGATCACGTAGTGGTGCCCGAGGTAGACCGCGGCGAACGGCATCACGAGCGCGTAGGCGATCTGCAGGGCGCGCGAGGGCGCGCTCGCCGTGCGGAACGTCGCGATCAAGCCGTAGAGCGGATACGTGACGTGCAGCGAGGGGAGGGCGCCGAAGACCACGGCGCCGTGCCCGTAGAGCGAGGCGAAGGTGCCGTAGCCGAGCCACGCGTCGACCCGCGTGAGCGCGGCCGGCGATCCACGCGCGGCGAGATCGATCGCGCAGCCGTGCGTGGCCACGTACCAGGGCGGCGCCGCCGGCAGGAGCAGGTACGTGGCGAAGCCGAGGACGTGCGTGCCGAGCGCGAGCGTTGCGAAGCGCCGCGCCGCGTCGGGTCGTTTCACGCAGAGGTGGGCGTACTGCGCGGCCATGATGCCGAGGTACGCGCCGTAGGGCAGGGCGCAGAGCAGATCGAGCGCGGGGTTCGCGAGGCCCGCGAGCCACTCGTTCGGCGTGACGATCATGCCGCGCACGCCCACGCCGAAGAACACGAGCTCGACGTCGCGTAGCTCGCAGCCGAGGACACGCGACGCCGAGACGCTGACGGGCCACAGGTACCGGAGCGCGTCGTACAGGAGGAAGAGCGTGAGCGCCGGGATCGCGGCGAGGTAGAAGCGACGCACGCGCGCGCCGCCGTAGGCCGCGGTGGTGGCGAGGGCCGCGACGAGGAGGATGTCCCAGCGCGGCCGGTCGACGACCACGACGAGCGCCGCGTATCCGATCCAGGGGAGCGCCGGCAGGAAGAAACCAAACCCCCAGCGCGCGCGCGCTCGCGCCCTCATGGCTCGCCTCAGTGTTCGACGGGGAGAGGTCCTCGCGCGCCTTCGCCCTTCCGCGCGAACGACTTGCCCGCGCGCTTCGAGGTCGCGGGCTCGGGATCCCGCAGCGCCGCGCGAGTCCGCGCGACGAGCATGATCGACGCGAGCGTGCCCACGACCGCCACGAGGCCCACGCCCACGAGCGTGAGCGGGCGAGGCAGGCCGCCGAGCACATTCGTGGACGGGACGAGCGGCCCGAGGAGGAGCGACGCCGACAGGTACACGACACGCTCGTGCCTGCGCATGAGGCCATTCGGGAGCACGAGTTTGTGCTGATCGGCCTTCGCCCGCGCGTAGCTCACGAGCGACGAGGCGACCATCGCCGCGAGCGGGATGACGAGCGAGACGACGTTGTGCCGGTAGTAGATCGCGAGGCCGACGAAGGGCGCCGCGTCCGCGATACGATCGACGAACGAGTCGAGCACCGCGCCCGAGGGCGACGCGACGCCCCGCGCGCGCGCGACCATGCCGTCCAGGGCATCGAGCACCGAGCCCACGATCACCACGGCCGCGGCCTCGGCGAAGCGGCCCGTCGCCGCGAGCGGCAGGCTCGCGCAGCAGAACACGAGAGAGGCGTAGGTGCATGCGTCCGGCGAGACGTGCAGCGCGATGAGCGCCCGTCCCGGCGCGTGCATCGCCCAGTAAAAAGCCTCGACGAGCCAGCCGGGCAGGAGCGCGCTGCCGGGCGAGGGACCGAGGCGCGGGTGCGCCGCCCGTCCAGAGCGGGCCACGCGCGTCGCGTAAGCCGCGACCACCATCGTGCACAGAAGAAGCGCCACGAGCGTGATGACCATGGTCACGACGTCCGCTGGTGCACGAGGCGCGCCCGCCCCCGCTGCGCGGATTTCAGGCGGGCGCGCGGAATGGTTTGCTCGCTCGAGCGCTGTCCCGAGGGAGACGCGCGTCAGTCGCAGGCGACCCGACGCATCCGGATGCCCGCGTCCTTCTCCGCCCACGCTACGCCGAGCTCGCTGTTCGTGAACGTGACAGCCGGGTAGCGCGCGTTTTTGCCCGAGACGCGGAGCGTCGCGCCGTCACGCGCGAGCCCTGGCCCGAAGACGGCCAGGAAGATCGACGGCGGACCGCCCTGGAACTGGTAGTAGGCGACGGCCGCGCGCTCGCCCATGACGGCCACGGCGGGCCAGTTCGCGCTGCCCTCCGCGTCCTCGACCCGCACCTCGTCTTGCTTCGCGCCGCTCGCGGAGACGCGCGCGAGATAGATGCGCTCCTCGCCCTCGCGCGTGTCCTCCCAGGCGACGAGCGAGGCTCCGCTCGCGTCGATCGCCACGCTCGGCACCCGCGCCTCGCCGGCGCCCGTTCGCACCACCGTCCCCGCCACCTGCCCACCGGGCATGCCCGTCGTCCGCGCGATCGAGAGATCGGAGCCCGTGCTCCACACGACGGCGAGCTCGCCACCGTGGCTCGCGAGCGCCGGAAAACGCGCCCCGGGCAGCGCCGTCGTGGAGCTCATGCCCGCGCCGCTCACGAGCCCGAGCCGCGCGCCCGGCGTCTCCATCCACGCGACGGCGAGCCCGCCCGACATCGGCGCCGTCGCAGGCCGCGCCTCCGACGCGTCGCTCGTGCCGAGCTGGATCGGCTGCCCCGTCGGCGTCCCGTCCGCGCCGAGCATGTGCGCCTGGATCACGATCCCCGACGGTCCCGTGTCCTCCCACGTGACCATCGGCCCGCTGCTCGTCGCCTGCAGCGTGGGAAGCGCATGCGAGCCCGCGAGCGTCGCCACGACGTGCGCAGGCGACACACTGCCGTCCGTGCCGATCCGCGCGACCCGCACCTCCTCCGTCCCGCCCGTGCGTGTCTGCCAAGCGAGGAGGTAGCTCCCGTTTGTCCAGAGGATCGAGGGCGTGATTCCGTCCTCCTGGCTCACCACCACCGTCCCGCCGAGCGGCGCGCACGCCGCCTCTTCGACGCCCGGCCCGCCATCGGGCGTCACCGGCGGCGGCTCCGGCGGCTTCGTCCCGGGCGGCGCCGGCGTCTCGTCGCCGCCACAACCGAGGACCCCGAGCGCCGCCGCGAGCCCGGACAAAAACATCAAGGACATTCGAATCATAGGTATCCCCCTTGTCCACGCGCCGGCGATCCGGGGCGGCAGCACGCGCACGCCACGCCACGCGGTTCACGCGCGGGTCCACGCACCACATCCCCCCCGTCTGGACCTCCGGACCATGATTCGTTTCAGTATGCGGTGTTACTTGTCTGAGGCCACGCCGCGCGCTGGCAACGGATCCATCCGTTCACACGCCACGCATGTGCGTGGATGTGTTTATTGGACCACAATCGATCGCATGCAGCATCGAACGCGCGGCGGGGTGCGCTTCCGGTGGTTCGGGGCGCTGGGGCTGATGGGGGTGTTCGGGGGCGGGGAGGCGGTCGCGGAGCCCGCACGAGTCGCCGCCTCCACGGCAGCAAACGCGATGGCCGTCGCCGTCCCGATCCCAGGATCCAACCTCGTGCGAGGGCGCGCGAAGGTGATCGTGGCCGCCCCGATCGACGTGGTGCGCGCGCAGGTGCTCGCCTTCGGGGACTACGCGCGCTTCATGCCGCACTACAGCCGCTCGAAGATCCTCGGCCGCACGAAGAGCGGAGACCGCGAGATCTACATGGAGGTCACCGCCCTGCACGGAGCCGCGCGCTTCTGGGCACGGATGGCCGTACGCAAGCTCGCGAGCACAGCCGGCGGCATCGAGACCTACGACGTCTCGATGCTCGAGGGCAACGTGAAGGACTTCCACGCCGTCTGGCGTCTGCGCCCCCTCGACGCCGCCCGCACCGAGCTCGAACTCGAAGTCTTCCTGCTGCCGCGCCTACCCCTCCCAACAAGCCTGCTCAACACGGAAAACCTCCAAGGCGCAAGCAAAGGCGTCCGCGCGATGCGATCGTTCGTGGAAGGAAAACGCTGAGTGGATCAAAGCGTCGCGCCGGGGCGCTGCCCCGGACCCCGCGGGGGCTGTCCGCCCCTCGACCCGGACCAGGCACGGCCCTGAGCACTGGTCTCATCTCACAAGCCCATTCTCCCTGAGGACCCGCAGCATCTCTGCTGCGGGTGCCAGGCGTTCCAGGCCGCGGCTGATGGTGAC
>NZ_JARZHI010000055.1:0-71173 GCF_029946465.1 Polyangium sorediatum | reverse complement strand
TCGAGCGGCTCATGCGCGAGCGCGGCCTCGAAGCGCGCAGCAAGCGCCGTTTCCGGCGCACCACGGACTCGAACCACGCGATGCCTATCGCGCCGAACCTGCTCGGTCGCCAATTCGACGCCAAGGCCCCGAACGAGGCGTGGGTGACCGACGTGACGTACATCCCGACGGCCGAGGGCTGGCTGTACTTGGCCACGATCCTCGACCTGTTCTCGCGGCGGGTCGTGGGCTTCGCGATGAGCGAGCAGAACGACCGCGCCCTCGCGCTCGCCGCGCTCGAGCAGGCGCTACGCGCACGCCGGCCGAAGCCGGGGCTTTTGCACCACTCCGATCGCGGCAGCCCCTACGCCAGCGAGGACTACCGGAAGGCGCTGCGCGAGCGCGGCATCGTCGCGAGCATGAGCCGCACCGGCGACTGCTGGGACAACGCCGTCGCCGAGAGCTTCTTCGCGACCCTCAAGGCCGAGCTGGGCGACGCGATGCGCTTCCCGACCCGGGATGCCGCGATGGCGTCGATCGGTGACTACCTCGAGAGGTTCTACAACCACGCCCGGCGGCACTCGTACCTCGGGTACTTGAGCCCGGTCGAGTTCGAATTGCGAGCACAAGTGGCCGCGTTTGCGGCATAGTCGGTTTGTCCACGGGAGCGGGGGAAGATCAGTCATGCGACGAGGCGTTGGCCGCCGACCTGTCCGCGCTGCGGCCTTTGGTAGGCAGGCTCATCCCGGCGGCGGCGTTCCCCACCAAGACAGCCGCGCAGCGGCATCTGCTGGCACCCCGGCTTCTTCGTCGGCCTGTTTGAAAAACTGCGCACCGCGCAGTTTTTCAACCCTGGGTCCAGCCCCTGGCTGGTCCGGGGTCGAGGGGGCGGACAGCCCCTCGCGGGGTTCGGGGCAGCGCCCCGACGCGGCGGCTCGTGCAGAATGAAGCGGGCGCGGGGGGCGGGCGTGGAAAAACGCGCCTACGTCGCCGCCGTCGCTGACGCGGAGCCCCCGGCAGGCTAGGGTCACAGCGCCGTGACCATCGTCCAGATCCGCAAAAGCGCCCACGCGTCGGGCCGTGATCTCCGCCGTTTCCTGCCCACGACCCGCGCCGAGATGGAGGCGCGCGGCTGGGACGAGCTCGACGTGCTCCTCGTGAACGGCGACGCCTACGTCGATCACCCCGCGTTCGGCGCCGCCCTGATCGGCCGCTTCCTCGAAGCCCGCGGCTTCCGCGTCGGGGTCATCTCGCAGCCGGACTGGCGCACGACCGACGACCTCCTGCGCATGGGGCCGCCGCGGCTCTTCGTGGGCATCACGGCCGGCAACATGGACAGCATGTTGAACAAGCTCACGGCGCAGAAGAAGATCCGGAGCGAGGACCAGTACTCGCCGGGCGGACGCACGGGCCTCCGGCCGAACCGCGCGACGATCGTGTACGGCAACCTCTGCCGCCGCGCCTTCCCGGGCGTGCCGCTCGTGCTCGGCGGGATCGAGGCGTCGCTGCGGCGGATCGCGCACTACGACTACTGGTCGGACCAGGTGCGCCGCAGCGTGTTGCTCGACGCCAAGGCGGATCTGCTCATTTTCGGGATGGGCGAGCGGCCGGTCTGGGAGGTCGCCGAGCGGCTGCGGCGGGGCCAGACGATCCGCGACCTCCGCGACGTGCGGGGCACGGCCCTCGTGCTGCGCAAGGGCGAATGGGAGGAGATCGAGCCGAGCCGGTTCGTCAGCGACGGCAAGGTCGTGATCCTGCCAAGCTACGAGGAGGTCGTCCGGGACAAGGAGGCGTTCGCCGAGATGAGCCGGCGCTTCCAGTACGAGACGAACCCGGGCAACGGGCGGCCGCTCGTGCAGCCGCACGGCGAGGAGGCGGTGTATTTCAATCCGCCCGCCATCCCGCTCGAGACGAAGGACATGGACGAGCTCTACGACCTGCCCTTCGCGCGCGCGGCGCATTTCACGTATTCGGAGCCGATCCCGGCGTTCGAGACGGTGAAGCATTCGATCGTGACGATGCGCGGCTGCTTCGGGGGCTGCACGTTCTGCTCGATCACGGAGCACGAGGGTCGGGTCATCCAGTCGCGCTCGGCCGAGAGCATCCTGAAGGAGATCCGCGCGCTTCGCCGAATGGATGATTTCCGCGGCTCCATCTCGGACCTCGGCGGCCCCACGGCCAACATGTACATGATGAAATGCAAAGACCCCGCGATCGAGAGCAAATGCCGCAGGCTCTCGTGCGTGCACCCCGGGGTCTGCGAGAACCTGGAGACGGATCACGAGCCGCTGCTCGATCTGATGCGGGCCGTGCGCGAGAGCGAGGGCGTGAAGAAGGTCTTCATCGCGTCGGGCATTCGCTACGATCTCGCCGAGCGCTCGCCCGAATTCATCGAGGAGCTCGCGAAATGGCACGTGGGCGGCCAGCTCTCGGTCGCGCCCGAGCACTCGAAGAAGGACGTGCTCGACAAGATGAAGAAGCCGGGCATCGAGAGCTACGAGCGCTTCGCCGAGCAATTCCAGTGCGCGAGCGAGGACGCGGGGAAAAACCAGTTCCTCGTGCCGTACTTCATCTCGGGCCACCCGGGATCGGCGCTCAAGGACATGGTGGACCTCGCGCTCTGGCTCAAGAAAAAGGGAATGCGGCCGCGGCAGGTGCAGGATTTCATTCCGACGCCGATGTCGATGGCGACGTGCATGTATTACACGGGCATCGATCCCTTCACGAAGGCGCCGGTCTACACGGCCAAGGAGATGCACGAAAAGCGGCTCCAGAAGGCGCTCTTGCTCTACTGGGACCAGGCCCACCACGACGAGGCGCGCGAGGCCTTGATCAAGGCCGGGCGCGCGGATCTCATCGGGTCGAAGCCGCATTGCCTGGTGCCGCCCGCGTCGGGGAAGGGCTCGATGCCCATCGCGATGAAGCGCGCCCGGGCCGAACGTGGCAAGTGCAACAACAAGGGGCGCAAGCCGCACGAGGTGCGGCGCTAAGAGCACGAGGGGGCCCCTTGCAGATCCGTTCGTTCAAGCTGCGCGTCGCGGATCACCACGTGCGCGTGGTGCCGATGACGGATGCCGCGGGGTGCCCCTTCGCGGGGCCCGGGGTCGATCTGCGCGGGGAGCGAGCCGCGCAGGCCTTCGCCGCGGCGGGGCCGCTCTTCGAGGCGCTCGCGTCGTTCGAGCCCGGCGTCGTCCTCCGAGCGCTCTCCTTCGACTTCGAGCGGGAGCGGCTCCTCGCGACGCTTTCGCCGACCGCCCCGGACGCGGATCCGCGGCCACGTGTGGTACGCATCGACGGGGGGCCGGCGTTACAAATCCTCTTGCCCCTGGCGGCGGTCCTCGCGACAACGCTCGCCGCGCTCGCGGCGCCGGTGCTGGCGGAGCGCCCGAAGGATCCCGTCGAGGCATAGGGAGGCGTGATGACGGAGGCGCTGGCGACGATGCCCGAGAAGACGGCCGGAGGGCGCGCCTGGGACGAGCTGGGGCGGCTCTTGCATCGGCGGCTGATCCTGATCTACCTCACCGCCTCCCTCGCCGCGACGGGCACGGGCGCGCTCTTCTTCCTGTTTGGCCTCGACTTCAGCGTCTACCAGAAGCAGCTCGTCCTCGGGCTGCTCGCGCCGCTGGCCTCGGTGCCGCAGGTGATCGTCGACATCCTGGTGATCGGGCGGCACATCGCGCCGATCCGCGCGTTCTTCGCGGCGCTGCCGGGGCCTTCGGCGCCAGCGCTCGCGGCGCCGGCGCTCGCGCGCGCCTTGAACCTGCCGCTCTACACGGCCGCGCGTGTGCTCTTCCTGCATGCGCCGGTCCTCGCCATGGGGTTGACGGTGGCCTGCTTGCTCGCGAACGCGTGGCTTGGGCTCGGCCTCGCGCCGTGGCAGTTCGCCCTCGTCTACGCGACGGTCGGGGTCTTCGCCTCGGGCCACGCGATCTACGAGTACCTCGCGGTGAAGTCGGCCGTGAAGCCCGTGCTCCCGCACATCCGCGCGCACGTGGACGAAGCGGTGCGCGACGCAGTGCCCAAGGTGCTGCCGCTCAAGATGCGCTCGCAGCTCCTTCTCGTGTTCGCGTTCGTCGCGTGCGTGCCCCTCGCGGCGCTCGGGTACACGGCGCTGCTCAAGCTCGATCGCCTGCTCGCGAAGGCGCAGATGTTCGAGTTTGCGTGGATCGAGGAGCCACTCGAAGTGTGGGTGTTCCTGCTCGTGATCGGCGGATCGAGCCTGGCGCTTTTCCTCGCGACGATGCTCTCGCGCGACATCGCGTCGTCGGCCGAGGATCTCGTCGAGGCCATGCGGCGCGTCGAGCGAGGCGAGGTGTCCGCGGAGCTCGTGGTGGCCTCGACGGACGAGTTCGCCGAGGCGTACCGCGGCTTCAACCGGATGACGCGTGGGCTCGTGGAGCGCGAGCGGCTGCGCGACGCGTTCGGCCGGTACGTGGCGCCCGAGCTCGCCGAGCAGGTGATGAAGCACGGCGTGTCGATGGGCGGGAGCCTCGTGCGCGCGACCGTGATCTTCGCCGACATCCGTGGCTTCACGTCGCTCTCGGAGACGATGCCGCCCGTGGAGGTCGTGAGCCTGCTCAACCGGTACTTCGCCGCGGTGAGCCCGCCGATCCGCGCCGAGGGCGGGTTCATCAACAAGTTCGGCGGCGATAGCCTGCTCGCGGTGTTCGGCGCGCCCGTGCCAGCGCCCGATCACGCCGAATGCGCGGCCCGCGCGGCGCTCGGGGTGCGCGCGGCGCTCGCCCGCTTCAACGAGCGCGAGGTGGCCGAGGGACGCGCGGCGCTGCGGATCGGGATCGGCCTGCACACGGGCGAGATGGTGGCCGGGAGCGTGGGGAGCCCCGATCGGATGGAGTACACGGTGATCGGCGACGTCGTGAACGTGGCGGCGCGGATCCAGGGGCTCACGAAGGAGCTGGGGACGGACATCCTCCTCAGCGAGGCGGCCCACGAGCGGGTGAAGGACATCGTGACGGCGCGGCCGATGCCGCCGGTGGCGGTGCGCGGCAAGGCCGAGCCGATCGTGGTGTACGCGGTCGTGGATCCGGCCTGAGCTTCGAAACGGATCGGCGCGCGTCGGAATGGAGCGCGCCGCGAGGCGGGAGGAGGGAGGGCGGGCCTCGCAAACGTGCTGGCTGCGCGTGATTTTGGCGCTGGCGCGGAGGTTGCTCCCTCGCGCCGGCATGCGAACGATCCCGAACTTCGGCCGTGTCACCGCAGAGCCGCACGAGTTTCTGATCCTGATCCGCGACGGGAAGGTGAAGCGCTCAGGCCAAGGCGTGAGCGTCTTCAAGTGGCCGTCGGACAGCGTCACGTTGATCCCGACCACGATCCAAAAGCTCCAGTTCCGCGCCGATCAGGTGACGCTGGAGAAGGCCGGCGTGGAGGTGACGGGCCTCGCGGTCTACCGCATCGTCGAGCCGCTGCTCGCCTACCGGATGATCGATCGGGATCATCACGGGCTCACCGACATCCTGCGCGAGATGTTCGTCGGCGCCACGCGGCGCATCGTCGCGGGCCTGCGCCTCGAAGAGTGCCTCACGCACCGCAAGGAGCGCGTCGCGGCCGCGCTGATGGCCGAGATCGCGCCGGTGCTGGCAGGCGAGGGGAGCCTGCAGGATGGAACGAGCACGGGCTGGGGCGTGGTGATCGACACGATCGAGATCCAGGACGTGAAGGTGCTCTCGCAGGAGGTGTTTACGAGGCTGCAGGCGCCCTACCGCGAGAAGCTCGCGCTCGATGCGCTGCGCGCGAAGGAGGAGGTCGCGGTGGAGGAGAACCGGCTCGCATTCGAGCGCAAGCGAGCGGCCGAGGACGCGCGGCGCGCGATCATGGCGGAGGAGGAGGCGCGCATCACGGCGGAGCGCAAGCGCGAGATGGAAGCGCTCGAGCACAAGCAGGCCCTCGCGCGGAGGGCCCACGAGGAGGAGCTTCTGCGCGCCCGCGAGCGCGCAGAGGCCGAGCAAGCCGAGGCGCGGATCGCGCTTTCGACGCGCCGCGCGGCGGCGGAGCTCGAGGCCGAGATCGAGGCGAAGAAGCGCAGCGTGCCGGAGCTCGGCGAGGCGCGGCTGCAGGAGATCATGCTGACCGAGACGCTGCCCTCGATCGCGAACGCGTTCCGCGCCTCGTTCGATCGCGTCAACGTGACGACGACCGACGGGAGTTTGTTCTCGTTCCTGTCGGCGGGCCTCGATCAGGTGATGGACGTGGCCCGCGCGCGTGGCGTGGTGCTACCGGGCCTCGTGACGGGCGACGAGGCCAAGAAGGATTGACCGCCGCGGGCCTGTTCTGCTCCCTTGAGGCAGGCTCCTCGAAGCATGCGGCTCTCCCCCGACGTCGTTCGCCGCTCCCTCGCCGGTCTGCCGGCAGAGGAGAGCCCGTGGATCTCGATGCTGCAGACGAACGCGCGCCCCGCGGCCGTCGCGATCCCGATCCGCTTCACGCGTGATCCGGTGGTGATCGCGATCCTGCGATCGGCGGAGCTACGCGAGCACGCGAGCCAGGTGGCGTTCCCCGGCGGCAAACGAGAGCCGAGCGACGTGGATCTCTACGCGACCGCGCTGCGCGAGATGGACGAGGAGGTGGGGCTCGCCGGGGAGGGGATCACGCATCTCGGCGAGCTCACGCCGACGCCGACGTACAACGGTCGGTACTTGATCCACCCGTACGTCGTGGCCGTGGGCGAGGGGCTCGCGCCGGTGGCGTGCTCGGGCGAGATCGCGCAGGTGCTCGAGCTGCCGCTGGGCGCGTATCTGCGCGGGGAGGCGCCGCGGTACGGGGTGATGCTGAACTGGCGGGGCGCGGAGATCCTGATGCCGCACTTCCGGCTCGACGCGTGCGTGCTCTACGGCGCGAGCGCGGTCATCTTCCACGACCTCGTCGAGCGGATCGCGGCCGGGATCGGGGCGACGTTGCCGCCGCCGATCCTGGAGCGCGAGATGCCTTGGGGGAATCGAGAGCCCGTTTGAGGGCCAAGCGGTTCGTTAGAACGAACCGTGGACGAGGACGCCGCTCATGCCGGGACCCACGCTCGGCGTGACGTGCACGCGGCCCGACTTCTGCTCGTCCTGCGGCACGGGCTTGTTGAAGAGCAGCTCCCACACGAGGCCGCCCGCGACGGCCGCGCCACCGACGCCGAGCGCGATCTTGCCGACGAGGGTCTGCGTCTGTCCGAGGACGGCCTGGTTGTACGACGTCTCGTCGTAACAGAACCACCGGCCGGACGAGCCGTCGAGCTGGGTCGTCGTGAGGTTGTTCGTCGGGGTGATGCCATTTTTGATCTGGAAGCACCCTGTTTTGCCGCCGATGTCCTTGTCGGTCTTCTGCACGCCCGACACGTTGCCGAGGCCCACCGGCAAGAGGATGGCGCCCGCGATGAGCGCCGCGCCGCCGACGCCGACCGTGATCCACGGCGCGATGCCGAAGGGTTTGACGGGGGGAGGCGGCGGGAGCTCGGGGCGAATCGCCGAGCTCGTGGGCGGCGCAGAGACCGTCGCCGATGCGGAGGCCGTCGGCGCCTGGCTCTGCTGCAGGTCCTTCAGGTTTTTCACGCGCGTCTGGATCTTCGACGCGTCCGGCGCGTCCGGCGCGCGTTCGAGGTACGCCTCCAGCGCGAAGATCGCGTTCTGCCGATCGCCGAGCTTCTCGTATGCGTTGGCGATGTTCAGCAGCGTGCCGACCGCGTTGCAGTCGAGGTTGAAGACATCGCGCCAGTACTGGATCGCCCGAGCGTACTCACCACGCTCGTAAAACTGCCGTGCGGCCTTGTGGGCGCCCTTGGCGCCTTCGACATCCTCATCCGTCGCCGTTCGGTTGCACTTGCCGGCGAACGGGTTCTGCGAGCCATCGGCCATGGCCATGCCCGTCGCCAGGGTCACCCCGACGACAAGCCCGACCAGAGATACCCCCTGCGCGCGCGTTCCCCACATGCGGTATTCGTCCTTCGTACCGAGCATAATGGCATGTGCTGCCGTCCGCGAAAAAAAGCGCGCACACGGTGAGCAAGATGCCGGCGATCCCGCTTCTTTCCCCGTCCCGGCCCCCCCGACCCCCAGCCAACGTCCGGGTCCCGGCCCGTCCGATCCCGGGGCCCTGCCGCTGGTCCCCCCGGGCCCCGGGCTCTGGTAACCTCGCCGCGTGCTACCTGAAAAGAAGCAGATCCTGGTCGTGGACGACGAGGCCAACCTGCGCCGCGTGCTCAGCGCGCAGCTCGGCCGGGACGGCTACGAGGTGCACACCGCCGAGGACGGCGAGGAAGCCCTCGCTTTCCTCAAGGAGCACCACATCGACCTCGTGATCACCGACCTCCGGATGCCCAAGGTGGACGGGATGGATCTGCTCCGCGCCGCCATGCGGGACGATCCGACGCGCCCCGTGGTCATGTTGACGGCGCACGGGACGGTCGACAACGCCGTCGAGGCCCTGAAGACCGGCGCCTTCGACTACATCACGAAGCCCTTCGATCAGCACGAGGTGCGCCTCGTGGTGCGCAAGGCGCTGCGGACGCGTGACCTCGCGAGCGCCGACGCGTCGCGCGACGTCGCCGCCTCCGCGTCCCCGCGCGAGGGCTCCGCGCGCTTCGGCATCATCGGCGAGAGCCAGCCGATCCACGACCTCTACGCGATCATCGAGCGTGTCTCGGACACGCCCACGACGGTGCTCATCACGGGCGAGAGCGGGACGGGCAAGGAGCTCGTGGCGCGGGCGCTGCACGAGAACTCGGGCCGGCGCGATCGGCCCTTCATCAAGGTGAACTGCGCCGCGATCCCGAAGGACCTGATGGAGTCGGAGCTCTTCGGCTACGAGCGAGGCGCGTTCACGGGCGCGGTCGCGTCGAAGCCGGGGCGCTTCGAGCTCGCCTCGGGCGGGACGCTCTTCCTCGATGAGATCGGCGAGATCCCGAACGAGATGCAGGTGAAGCTCCTGCGCGTGCTCCAGGAGAGCGAGTTCGAGCGCGTGGGCGGCATCAAGACGATCCGCGTCGACGTGCGGCTCGTGGCCGCGACGAACCGCGATCTGAAGCGCGAGATCGGCGCGGGGTCGTTCCGCGAGGATCTGTTCTACCGGCTCAACGTGGTGTCGATCGCGCTGCCCGCGCTGCGCGAGCGCCGGACCGACATCCCGCCGCTCGTGTCGTACTTCATCGCGAAGTTCAACGCGCGGCTGCGCAAGAGCATCGAGGGCGTCGAGCCGGACGCGCTCGAGCGGCTCGCGTCCTACGGCTGGCCGGGGAACATCCGCGAGCTCGAGAACGTGATCGAGCGCGCGGTGCTGTTCGCGGACGGCGCTCGCATCCGGCTCGAAGATCTCTCGGAGGAGGTGCGATCGAACGCGGGGCCGTCGTCCGCCGTAGCCGCGAGCGTGCCCGCCTCCGCGGAAGGCGCGCGGCCGCCGTCGCCGTCGTCGCCCGATCCGCAACAAGGCGAGTCGGCGTCGATCGCCGACGGCCTGAAGGAGCAGGTCAAGGCCGCGATGAGCAAGCTCGAGCGCGACCTGATCGTACGCGCGCTCAAGCAGACGCAGGGCAACGTGACGCACGCGGCGCGGCTGCTCAAGATCTCGCGCAAGGGCCTGCAGCTCAAGATGAAGGAGCTCGGGCTCCGGGAGCGCGAGCACGAGCCGACGTGAAGAGGGCCCTCGTCGCCGCGGCCCTGTTCGCGATCGGCTGTCAAGGCAAGCGGCTCGCGCCCGAGCCGACCGACGCAGGGGAAGAGGCCGATCCGCCGTGGGTGACGGCGGATCGAGAGCCTGAGCCGCGGCCGGGCATGGCCTGGATCCCGCCCGGATCGCTCATCGCGGGCACGCCGCCCGAGAAGCTGCCGCGTGTCCCCGACGAGGAGATGGCGGGCGAGCAGGTCGTGATGAGCGGCTTCTACATCGATCTGTTCCCGTACCCGAACGAGCCCGGCGCGATCCCCACGACGAACGTGTCGCAGGCCGAGGCGGCCGAGCTCTGCGCGGGTCAGCAGAAGCGGCTCTGCACGGAGCTCGAGTGGGAGCGCGCGTGCAAGGGGCCGCAGAACACGGCGTACCCGTACGGCGATACGTACAAGCCGGCGACGTGCATGACGGGCTCGATGCGGAACCTCGTGCCGAACGGCGTGAACGCGGGGTGCAAGAGCGCGTTCGGCGTCCACGATCTGCACGGCGGCGTGTGGCAGTGGACGTCGAGCCAGTGGCGGCGCGACGGGAGCAAGACGAACCTCGGGACGACACGCGGAGGGAACGCGCCGCAAGGCGAGCTCGTGGGCCGATGCGCGAACGGGCGCGGCGTGCGGTCCGATCTGCGCCGCGCCGACGTGGGCTTCCGCTGCTGCGCGGGGGAGCCCAACAGCTTCGAGGTGGTGCTCAACGTGAGCCGAGGCGCGGCGCTCACATTCCACCCCGCGGACACGAAGGCCGAGCTCGCGCGCGCGCTCGCGCCGCTCGTGCCGGAGGAGATCCGCGAGGTGGTGAAGAAGCGGAAGGCCGATCATCCGTTCGAGGTCGAACGGATCTGGACGTGGCATCCCCTCGGCAACGAGGAGCTCGTGCTCGGCGGCGGCTGCGCGAAGGCCGCAGGGCACGCGCGATGCGGGGTCGTCGTGGCGCGCATGCGCTTCGACGCGCCGGTCTCGATGGCCTTCGTGCCGACGGAGCTCTGGCAGCCGACGGTGGGCGAGACGGAGACGCCGCGCGAGCTCTTCGTCTACGGGGGCGACGACAACGGCGCGTTCCGCCGGCGCGTGTCGTACGAGTGGGGGAAGATCGGGATCAGCAACAAGGAGCGCAAGAAGAAGCGCAAGGGCAAGAAGGAGCCCACCTGGTGAGCGTCACTGCGGCGCGGGCGGGACGAGGAAGAGGATCTCCTTGGGCGCGCCGAGCAGCAGCTCCGAGGGCGCGATGCCGTTCTGTGCCTTGATCGTGAGCGTGGCCTTGAAGATCTGCGCGGTCTGGTTTTGCGGGATCGTCGTGTTCGGGGTGGGCACGATCTTGAAGCAGATCTTCTGACCAGGAACGATTCCGAGGGCGGTCTCATTCACGCCGTCCTGCGCCTTGACGAGGCCCTTCGCGCCCGACCAGATGTCCTTGAGCTGCTGGACGGCGTTCAGCGAGAAGCACGGGACGCCCGGCTCGGCTGCGTCCTCGCCGCCCGACGCGTTGACCGAGATCTGCGCGATGAACGTGTCCACCGCGTCGATGGGATCGGCGAGGCTCGCGGTGGCGAGGGAGCGGATGTCGAAGCGGATCGACTTGAGGAGAGCCTTGATGCCGTTGTCGAGCGTGACGTCGTTGAGCCCGGTGCCGTCGGTGCTGATGTCGAAGATGAGGCGGCAGGTGCCGCCGGGGTTGTCCGAGGTCGCGGGCCCGTCGGGGACGAGGAACGCGCCGTTCGGGCCCGTGCCGCACTGCATGCCGCCGAACGCGGAGGGCGGGACGAGCGAGCTCGTCTGATCGGCGATGTACGCGAGGTCCTCGTACGGATCACCGCCCGCGCGGACGCCGTTCGACGAGGAGATGCCGATGAGCCGCGCGCCGCGCTGCTTCATCGCGGTGATGAGCGTGTCGACCGTGGGCGTGGGGAAGGGGGCCTGGCCGTTGAAGTCGTAGGCGTCGTGGAGGCTGGCCGCGTTGAGGGCGCGCCGTCCGTTGTGGAACGGAGCGTCGGTGATCGGCACGAGGATCGGCAGCGCGCCGTCGCGGAAGCGTAGCGTTCCATAACGGCCGGCGGGCGCGCCCGCCGGCGTGAGCTGACCGCCGGGCCATAGCAGGAAGGCGTCCGTGAGCGCGCGTTGCATCGCGGCGATGTGCGACTCGGGGTTGTCGCCGCCGTCGTGCACGTTGAGCGAGAGGACGGCGGCGAGGTTGTCCGCGAGGACGGTGCTCACATAACCCGTGCTGCCCGCGACGTAGAACGGTTGATCGACGCCCGGGGTGCCGTACGTGCCCGTCGGGAAGTCGTCGAAGCCAGCGATGCCGACGGCGAGATCGGGGATCGACGCCTTCAGCTTGGTGATGATCGCGCTGAGGTTGCTCTTGAGGTTCTGGATCTCGCCGCTCATCGTCGCGGTCGTGTCGACGAGGAAGGCGACGTCGCCCTGGTTCAAGTTCGTACGAAGCGGAACGATGTTCTCGGCCGGCGAGGGCGCGCCGAGGTAGGGCAACACGAAGTAGAACTTGCCGAGCGTGCCGGGCGTGACGAAGGGATCCCGTGGGTTCGAGCCGAGCTCGCGTTCGATGAGATCGGAGGTGCCGTCGCCGTCCGTGTCGGCCTTCGTGCGATCGGTCTCGAGCGTGTCGAGGAAGCAGTTGAGATTGACGTCTTCGTCTTTGTCGAGGATGCCGTCGGCGTCGGCGTCGAGATCGAGGAAGTCGTACTTGCCGTCGTTGTCGGCGTCGGGCGGCGGATCCGCGACCATGTGCAGCGGTCCGGCCTCGCAGAAGTCGGAGAGCCCGTCGTTGTCGCTGTCGGCGTCGCGGAACGCCGGCACGCCGTCGCCGTCGGGATCGGCGAACCCTTCGAACGCGTCGCCGAGCGTGTCGTTGTCGCTGTCGGCGTCACACAGATCGGGGAGCGCGTCGCCGTCCGTGTTGACGGCGACGCCCATCGTGAGCTCGACGGTGTCCGGCAACGAGTCGTCGTCGTTGTCGGGATCGGCGTAGTCGGGGATGCCGTCGCCGTCGGTGTCCGCGGGGTTGGGCCCGGGCTTCTGCGGGTCGTAGGGCGTCTGGTCGGGGTAGACCTCGAGCGCGTCGGGCAGGCCGTTGTCGTCGCTGTCCGTGTCGCGGAAGTCGGGCGGCCCGGTGCCGTCGGAGTTTTGCGGGTGCGCGCAGCCGACCGCGGCCGTCTGGCCTTCGAACGCGTCGGGGAGCGAGTCGTTGTCGCTGTCCGTGTCGAGGTAGTCGGGCGTGCCGTCGCCGTCCGTGTCGACGCCTTGATCCTTGCCCTCGACGTCGTCGGAGATGCCGTCGAAGTCCGCGTCGGGCGGGCAGTTGCTCACGGGGTTTCCGCCCACGCCGCCGGAACCACCGGCGCCGCCTGCGGCACCTGCGCCACCCTGGCCGCCGGCGCCACCGACGCCGCCTGCGCCGCCGCTCCCGCTGGACGAGGCCGAAGACGAGCTGCTCGACGAGCTCATGCTGGAGGAGGCGCCCGCATCCCCCCCCGCGCCAGCATCACCGCCCGCGCCGCCCGTGCCGCTGCTGGAGGCGGTCGTCGGCCGATCGATGGCGGAGTCCGGCGTGCAGGCGACGCCGAGCGCACCCCCCGCTAGCAAGAGCCCGAGAACAGAAGCCCATCGCCCTCGGCGGATTTTCAGGTCAAGCACAGGACTGCGCACAGGATATCCTTGCCGCCGCCCGCGCGAAAGGGCAGCGGGGATGCGGATCCTCGCGTTCACCCTCGTAACCATCGTGACGACATCGACTCCCCCGAGCCTCAGCGGTGCGCTTGCCGCGCGCCGTTCTCCCGGGCCGCCTCGCGGGCGTCGGAGGAGGCGTTTGCTCGCCGCGGTGGCGTTGTCTCGCGCGCGCCTCGGCCGCACGACGCTCTCGCGGCTCGGGCTCGCCTGCGGCGTGTTGCTCGGCGCGTCGTTCGCGGTCCTCGCGATCGTGCTCCGCGCGACAGAAGGAACGCGCGCGCCGCTCGAAGGGCTCGTTGGCCTCGGGGCCGCGTCGATCACGCTGCTCGCCGCGGCCCCGACGACGCTCGCGGCAGCGAGCGATCGGAGCGCCGAGGATCGCGAGGCCGGGATCGAGGCGCTCGCGGCGACACACGGCGTGCACGCGCAGAGCCTCCACGTGGTGCGGTGGTTCGCGTCGATGGTGCAGATCACGAGGGCGATCGGCCTGCCGCTCGTCGGGCTCGCGCTCGTGACGGTCGCGCTGTCGAGCTCCGGCGCGATGGCGATGCGCAGGATCGTGTTCGCGCTCGGGCTGTCCGTGTTCTCGGTGATCGCAGGGACCACGCTCGGGACGATCGCCACGTTTGCCGCGCGTATGGGCGGCAAACGTGGCAGGGTCCTGCTCGCGGCGATCGTGATCGTGCCGTGGATGCTCGCGGAGCTCGCGGGGCGCGGCTCGTACTCGATCCCGGGCGCGCTCTCCGCGCTCCTCTCGCTTCTCGTCGACGCCGGCGGCGGAGCCGGCACATGACGATGCCGCGTCCGTCGCCGCCGCGGCTCGTGCTCGAAGCCGTCCATGCGCGTGACGCCGCGGCGCCGCGGGGCGCTTCACGCGGGAGCTTGACCGGCGTGAGCCTCGCGCTCGGCGCGGGGGTGTTTGCGGTCGTGGGTGCGCCCGAGGATGGGACGCTCGCGCTCTCCGAGGTGATCTCGGGAGCACGCGCGCCCTTGCAGGGACGTGTCCTGGTCGAAGGACAAGCACCGGCGCGCTCGCCTTTGCTGCGGGCCCGGATCGGCGCGCTCGCCGCGGAGCCCGCGCTGCCGGATGCGCGCACGGTCGAGGCGTCCGTCGCGCTCTCGCGGAAGGCGCGTGGCGAGGCGACGACGCGCGCCGGCGACGTGCTTGATCCCTTCGGCCTCGGTCATCTCGCGCGCCGGGAGCCGCGATCGCTCTCGTTCGCCGAGGCGCGCGCAGTGGAGCTCGCGCTCGCGCTCTCCACGCCGTCGCCGCTGCTCGTTGTGCTGCACGAGCCGCTCTCCGACGTCGCGCTCAATCTGCTCGGCCTCGTGCGCGAGCGGATCCGCGAGCTCGCGCTCGGCGGCGCGTGTGTCGTCGTGACGACGTCCTCACCCGCGGATGCGCGTGCGCTCGGGGATCGTGTCCTCGTGCTGCACAAAGGGCTCGTGCTCGGAGAGGCCGACGCCGCGGAGCCCATGCCCGGCGGCGAGCCCGCGCTCGTCGCGTGGGTGCGCCCCGCGAACGAAGCGGGCGAACGAGCGCCGGTGCGTATGCTCGCTCGTTTGCTCGCCGATCGCGCGGAGGTGCGGGCGGTCGCGTGGAGCGAGGCTGCGGGGCCGTATCCACGCGCCGCGGAGCTGCGTTTGTCCGGGGCCGACCTCGACGCTTGCGCGCTCGCGCTCACGGACGCAGCGGTCGAGGCCGGCGTCGTCATCGAAGCCATCGCGCCCGCATCGCCCGGCATCGTCCAGGTGCGCGCCGCGGCCGAGGCGTTGCTCACGTTCCGCCGCGCCGCGGGGCTCGCGCCGAGGCCACCGGTCGTGCTTCCGGCGGCGAGGAGCGCGCGGGTGCCAGGTGCGCTCGCGCCCGTCGCGCTGCCAGCGCCTTCGGCCGTGCCGAACGAGGCGCCGGCCGCGGAAGCGCCTGCCGTCACGCACGACAAGGCGCCGGCCGCGGAAGCGCCTGCCGTCACGCACGACGAGGCGCCGGGAGAGCCAGGCGAGCCACGGGGAGGCACATGACGTCGCAGCATCGACCAGAGGCCACGTTGCCTCGTGGCGCAGGCGCCTTCGGGGGCGTTTCGCTCGGGGTTGCGATGGGCGCGCGCAGGCTCGCGGGGCGGGGCGTCGTGCTCACCACGATCCTCGCGCTCGCGCTCGCGTTCGCCGGCGGGCTCATCGAGCGCCGCGTGACCACCGCAGGCGCGGTCGATCGTTCCCTCGCCGCGACGTTCCGCCTCGTCATCCCGCTCTTCTGCTTCGCGCTCGCCGCGCGCGCGTGTGATCGCGTGAAGCTGCGTGACGCCACCTGGCCCCTCGCGCGGTACGGCGCTTCGCGTCGCGACGTCGCGCTCGGGATCGGTGTTTCGCTCGTGCTCGCTTCGGCCGTGAGCGGCGCGCTGCTCGACGTCGTCGCGGTCGCGTCCGCGCAGTCGGCCGCGGCGCCGCCGTTCGCGCGGGATGCCTTCACGAGCGGCTGGATCGGCGCCCTCGTCGGCGCGGCCTATGCCGGCTGGTTCGCGTTTGGCGCGACGTTCCTCGAACGGGGCCGGGGTCGCCTCGGGGTGCTCGTCCTCGACTTCCTCTTCGGCAGCGGCGCGGGCCTCTTTGCGGCGCTCCTGCCGCGCGCGCACGGACGCGGCTTGCTCGGCGGTGAAGGCCCGCTCGGGCTGTCCCAGCCGCAGAGCTCCGTGGCTCTCCTGCTCATGGCGATGCTGCTTCCCGTAGCCGCCGCGCTGAGGTGTCGCGAGTGAGTGCATCCGTGCTGATCGTCGATCGTTCGTCCTCCAAGCTTCTCGTTCACACCCGCGCCAGCGGGATGCTGGCGCGCTTGGCGCACGATCTCGAACTCGCGGCCTCTGCGCTCAGCGGCCGCGCGACGCTCGAAGGCGAGGGGTTTTCCGCGGAGCTCGTCGTGCCGGTCGCCGCGCTGCAGGTCGTGGGGACACTTCATGGTGAGCGCGTCGACACGTCGGCGCTCTCGACCTCGGATCGATCGGACATCGAGCGGAAGATCCGCGACGAGGTGTTCCCGGGGACGAAGGAGGTGCGCGTCCGCGCGACGGGCACGTCACGGGAGCGCGCGGACGTGACGGTCGAGGTTTCGAGCGGTCGGATCTCGCTTCCGGTCTCGCTCCGCGTGACGGAGGAAGCGGAACGCACGCGTGTCTCTGGGCGCGCGGAGCTGTCGATGAAGCGGCTCGGCCTTCGCGAGGTGAAGGGGCCGCTCGGCGCGTTCCGTGTTCGCGACGACGTCGAGGTGTTGTTCGACGTTATTCTGCGTCCGGAAGCGTAGGCGGAGAGACCTCGGGCGCGGCTTGCCCGCGCTCGCAGGGGCCGTGGATCTGGTAGGGCTTGCCCGAGATGCGCTTCATGAGCGCCTTGCCTTGCCAGCCGAGGTAGCCCTTGCTGAAGCGCACGGCCTCCGAGGGCGAGAGGTACGGGTTCTTCGTCTTGCCGAGCTCGACGAGCGTGAGCACCTGCTCGGCCACGCTGACGGGGCAGCCTTCGAGGCGCAGCGGCTCGGTCGGATCGGTGGTCGCGAACTTGCGCATCACGTGCACCATCTTCGCGAAGATGTCGTCGTGCTTGGCGTGGTACGGGTCCTTCTCCGCGCGGTCTTTGTAGAGGCTCTCGACGCGCACGAGGCGGCCGTGGAGGTCCCCGGACCACGTCGCGCAGTCGCCGATGAAGACGACACGCTCGCCCGGCTTCGCGTCGATCTTCCCTTCGTAGGCCCCGAAGACGATGTGCATGCGCGGCATCTTCTCGTCGCACTGCTCGTCGTAGAGCCGAAGGATCTCGATGGCCTCCTCGAGCGCGCCCGGACAGCCGCCCCAGCAGTAGTCCGTGCGCTCCGGCTCCGGTGGCGGGCCGGCGTACGCCGTGATGTGCGAGCCCTCGAAGTACTTCTCGACGCGCACGAGGCCCACCTTGAAGCCCTTGGCCATCGCCTGCGCTTCTTCGAGCGTCACGTCGCCGCTGATGTCCAACGAGCTGAGATCGAGCGAGCCGAAGCCACGCTCGGAGGCGAGGCGGAGGTGGTCGACCGTGTACGGATCGACGCCGATGATGTTGCAGCACAGCGCGTCGAACGCGGCCTGCGAGTTGCCCATGATGACGAGCCCGAGCTTGCGCGGGATGGGCGTGAGCATCCGGCCTTCGCCGGCCACGATCGCGTCGATCGCGATGAACTGCGGCTGAACGATGTACTGCAGGTCCGCGATCTTCTCGTCGAGCCGGTGGTCGTGGTCGATGAGGCGGTGCCGATCGTCCTGGATGCCGATGTAGTTCTTCATGGAGAACGTCACGGTGGTCCAGGGGTGGCTCTTGAACTTGGGGCAGTTGACGAAGAAGTCGGCCTTCGCGACGGGCTCGGGCGTGAAGACGTAGTCGCGCAGGCGCTCCTTGTGGGTGAGCCGGATCTCGACCTGCGGCTCCTCCTCGAAGTGGTAGTGCTTCACGCCCGTGCGCTTGAGCATCGGGTAGTACTCCGCGCCCTCGAACGTCGTGCGCGTGGGGAGGGTGATGCCGCAACGCTCGCCCAGGGCGAGCTCGCGGACGCGGCCGTCGCTCCGGTCTTGCAAGGCGCGCAGCACGCCCTCCAAGAACTCAGGCCGCGTGTACGCGTGCGGGAACGACGGGCCCGACGCCACGCAGTTCGGCTTGACCAGCGTGCGGCCGTGCGGCCGGAGATCGAGCTCCTCGAGCCCCTCCCGAACGATCCGGCGGATCTGCTCGACGTCGTAGGTGGGGCAACGGCGAATGATGACCCGGGGGCGCGACGCGATTTTCATGTCTTCCCCAGCCTAGGGGGGCCCGTCGGCTCGGGCAATGCCGGCAGCCGAGGGGCACAAGGCCCGAAAAACGCCAGACATTTCGGCGCCGTTTACGTTCGAGCGTCAATGGCTTTACATTTGTTCATGGGTCTGGAATACATCCGCGCGGTGGGCGCGAAAAACCCCGACCCCGAGGCGCATGGCGACGGCGTGGATCCAGGAGGGGGCGGTGACGGTTACGGTGAGCCCGCGTCGCCCGAGCTCCCGCCGGCCGACGAAACGAGCAGGGCGGAGAGTTCTTCGCGAAGGCGTCGTGTCGCGTCGACGAGGCGGCCTTCGACCAGGAAGGCGTCGCCCTGCTTTCGGCTGCGATGCACCTTCACGCGCACGAGCGAGGTCGTCTCCAGGTGGCCGGCGAGCGGCGCTCCCGGCGCGAAGGCTTCGGTCGATCGAAGGCTCACCCGATCGCCGTCGAGGGCGACGAGATCGGCCGAGCCACCTCTCTGGAGCTTCATGTGCGGCATGTTCACTCCCCTCGGCGGCCTCGGCCCATCGCGGCGCGGGCTTCCCGTTCGGCCTCGCGTTGCTTGACCGTCTCGCGTTTGTCCGCCTGCTTCTTGCCCTTCGCCAGCGCGAGCTCGACCTTCGCGCGGCCCTTCTTGAAGTAGAGCCGTGTGGCGGCGACCGTCATGCCCTCGCGCTCCACGGCCTTGCGGATCTGATCGATCTCCGTGTCGTGCAAGAGGAGCTTGCGCGTCCGTTTCGCGACGTGCCCGAACGCGGCGCCCGGCATCTCCGGGATCAACATGCCGTGCAGGAACGCCTCGCCGTTCGTGATCGTGCACCACGCGTCGGAGAGGTCCGCCTTGCCGTCGCGCAGCATCTTGACCTCGCTGCCGATGAGCACCAACCCGGCTTCGAAGCGCTCGCCGAGCTCGTACTCGAAGCCGGCCCTCCGGTTTCGCACGATGAGCTTCTCGTCGCTCGCTTCTTTCCCGCTCACGTCGTTGACACCCTTGATCGCTGTCGCTACGGCCGAGCGCCGCCCGAAGAGCCGCTCTCCAGGCAGGCGCACGGTTAGGGCTAGCGCGCCGTGCGTCCTGCGTCCATAGGTCGACGAGCATCCGTTCCGCGACAAACTCGCGCGCCGTGCTAGTACGCCCGCGCCTCGGTCCGAGTCGTCTCCGCATCACCCCTCACCGCAGAGAGCGAAGCCATGCAACCCATCCGCATCCGCGGCGCGCGTACCCACAACCTCCAGGGGATCGACCTCGAGCTCGTGCCCGGGCAGCTCGTTTGCTTCACGGGCGTGTCGGGCGCCGGAAAATCCTCCCTCGCGCTCGATACGCTCTACTCGGAGGGGCAACGGCGTTTCGTCGAGAGCTTCAGCCCCTACGCGCGGCAGTTCCTGGAGCGGCTCGAACGGCCGCCCATCGACGAGCTCGATCCGGTCGCCGCGGGCGTGGCGGTCGATCGCCGCGCCCCCGTGAAGAGCTCGCGCTCCACGGTGGCCACGATGGCCGACCTCGAGCCGTACCTGTCGGCCGTGTTCGCCCGCGAGGCGACGCCCGTGTGCCCGACGTGCCAGATCCCGGCGACACGCGTCGACGCGGTGACGGCCGCGTCGAAGGCCGTCGAGAGCCACGACGGCGCGACCGCGCTCGTGACGTACCGCGTGCCCGTGGCCGGCACCGAGGAGCTGCTCGACGTGCGCGAGACGCTGCTCGAAGCGGGCTACCGGCGTCTGCTCGTGCGCGGCGAGGTGCGCGACATCGACGAGGTCGGCCCGAGCGACGCGCTCGGCGCAGGCGGTGGGGTCGAGGTGATCGTCGATCGCGTGAAGATCGGGGCGCGCGACGCGCGGCGCCTCGGCTCGGCCATCGAGGAGGCGTGGCAACGGGCCGAGGGCGGCGTGGCCTTGTACGTGGGCGCGTCGGGCACGAGTGGGACCGGGCGGCGTGTGCTCGTGCCGCGTGGGCTCGCCTGCCCGTCATGTGCGCGGAGCTTCGACGCCGCGCGGCCGGGCCTGTTCTCGTACCAGTCGCCGATCGGCGCGTGCCCGGGATGCCGGGGGTTTGGCCGGACGATCGGCGTCGACTGGGGCAAGGTCATCCCCGACGAGGAGAAGACCCTCGAAGGCGGCGCGATCCGGCCGTGGACGGGGTCGAGCACGTCGTGGGAGCGGAAGGTCCTGCGGAAGTTCTGCGAGAAGAAGGGCATCCCGCTCGACGTGCCGTGGAAGGAGCTCACGGAGGCGCAGCGCGCGCAGGTGCTCGACGGCGAGGGCAGCTTCCACGGCGGGAAGTACCCGGGCGTGCGCGCGTGGTTCAAGTGGCTGGAGACGCGCACGTACAAGATGCACATCCGCGTGTTGCTCGCGCGGTACCGCTCCTACGATCCGTGCGCGACGTGCGACGGCAAGCGCTTGTCGCCCGAGTCCTTGCTCTACCGCGTGGGCGGGCTCGATCTCGCGAGCTGGCACGGGCTCGAATTGCGCGAGGCGCGGGCGCTCCTGGATCGGTTGAAGGCGACGACGGGGCAGGGCGAGATCGCGCGGAAGGAGCTCGCGCAGCGGCTCTCGTACCTGGAGCGCGTGGGGCTCGGGTACCTGACGCTCGATCGACAAGCGCGCACGCTCTCGGGCGGCGAGGCGCAACGCGTGACGCTGACGGGCGCGCTCGGGACGTCGCTGACGGGCGCGCTCTTCGTGCTCGACGAGCCGACGGTGGGGCTGCATCCGAGCGACGTGCCGCCGCTCATCGAGGCGATGCGTGAGCTCGCAGCGCGCGGCAACGTGGTGGTCGTCATCGAGCACGAGCCGCTCGTGATCCGGGCCTCGGATCGCGTGGTCGAGCTCGGGCCCGGCGCGGGCAAACAAGGCGGGCGCGTGGTGTTCGACGGCGCGCCGACGGAGCTCGCGCGACGCGGCGATTTGCCGACCGGACGCGCCCTCGCGCGCGGCGCGGCGAGCGTCGCTTCGGCGGACGAGCGGCCTGCGCCACGCGGATCGATCTCCATCGTGGACGCGCGCGCGAACAATTTGAAGGACGTCAGCGTGCGCATGCCGCTCGGGCAGGTCGTGTGCGTGACGGGCGCGAGCGGCTCGGGCAAGAGCACGCTCGTGGAGGACGTGCTCTACCGCGCCCTCGCGCGGGCACGCGGCTACAAGGACATCGAGCCCGCGGGCGCGCACAAGAAGATCGAAGGCACGAGCGGGATCAAGGTCGTCACGCTCGTCGATCAAGCGCCGCTCGGGCGCACCTCGCGCGGCAACCCCGCGACGTACACGGGCGCGTGGAACCGCATCCGCCAGAAGTTCGCCGCGGAGCCCGAGGCCGCGGCGCGGCAGCTCACGGCGGGGCACTTCTCGTTCAACGTGGCGCTCGGGCGCTGCGAGTCGTGCGCGGGAGAGGGCGCCGAGACGATCGAGATGCAGTTCCTCGCCGACGTTTCGTTGACATGCCCCGTTTGTCAAGGAAAACGATTTCGTGACGAGGTGCTCCAGGTCAAGCTCGACGGGCGCTCCGTGGCCGACGTGCTCGCGTTGTCGATCGACGAGGCGCTCGAGGTCTTCGCGCGCGAGCCTGCGATCGTGCGCGCGCTCGGGCCGCTCGCGCGCCTTGGTCTCGGGTACCTCACGCTGGGCCAGCCCCTCTCGACGCTCTCCGGCGGTGAGGCGCAGCGGCTCAAGCTCGCGCGCGCCCTCGGCGAACGGACGGCGGGCGCGCTCTTTCTGCTCGACGAGCCGAGCGCGGGCCTGCACGCGGAGGAGGTGCTGCTGCTCAACCAGGCCCTGCGGGATCTCGTGCGCGGCGGCGGAAGCGTCATCGTCGTCGATCACGATCTCGACGTGATCGCGGCCGCCGACTGGGTCGTGGATCTCGGCCCCGGTGCGGGCAGCGACGGCGGGCAGATCGTCGCCGAGGGGACAGCCGAGGAGGTCGCGCGCACGAACACGCGCACGGGACACGCGCTCGCAGCGCACCTCGCGAGACCCTCGTCGCCGCCCTCGTCGTCGCGGCGAAAGGGCAAGGCAAACGGAGACGCGTCGCGCCGCGCAACACCGGCCTATCCGCCCGCGCCGTCGGCGATCGAGATCGTCCATGCGCGTGAGCACAACCTCGCCGAGGTCTGCACGTCGATCCCGCACGGCCAGATCGTCGTCGTCACGGGGCCGAGCGGATCGGGCAAGAGCACGCTCGCGTTCGACGTCGTGTTCGCCGAGGGGCAGCGGCGCTTCCTGGAGACGCTCACGCCGTATGCGCGCCAGTTCCTCCCGTCGATGCCGCGCCCCGATGTCGATCGCGTGACGGGCGTGCCGCCTGCGATCGCGCTCGAACAGCGCACGACGCGCTCGGGGTCGAACTCGACGGTCGCGACCGTCACGGAGATCGCCCACTACCTGCGGCTTCTCTTCGCCAAGGTGGGCGAGCCGCACTGCCCGACGTGCGACGTCCCCATCACCGCGCGCGCGCCCGACGAGGTGTATCGCGCGCTGCTCGCCACGCGGGGCGCGCGCACGTTGCTCGCGCCCGCGGTCGTCGCGCGCAAGGGCACGTACCTCGACGTCTTCACGGCGGCGGCGCGCGCGGGCATCACGGACGCGATCGTCGACGGCGCGCGGGCGAGCACCGATGACCCGCCGCGCCTCGACAAACGGCGCGAGCACTCGATCGATCTCGTGATGCACGAGGGCAAACTCGACGCGCTCGACCGCGCCACGTTCGACCGCGCGCTCACCTTCGGCAAGGGCTCGCTCAAGCTCGTCAATGCGCGTGGCCAGGAAGAGCTGCTCTCCACCACGCGCACCTGCCCTCGCTGCGGCGCGGGCGTCCCCGAGCTCGATCCGCGCTGGTTCTCGTTCAACACCAAGCAAGGCCGCTGCGAGGCCTGCGAGGGGACGGGCGTGCTCGGCGGGAGCGAGGACGCCGATCCCACGGATGCCTCGAACGAGCCGTGCACGGCGTGCGGCGGCTCGCGGCTCGCCCCTGTCCCGCGCTCGGTGCGCCTCGCGGGGGACCGGTACCACGAGGCGACTGCGCGCTCGGTGTCCGAGGCCGTGCGCTGGGCGAAGACGCTCCGCTTCGACGGAGAGCGCGCGCTCATCGCAGAGGCGCCGCACCGCGAGCTCGCGCGGCGGCTCGCGTTCGTCGAGGAGGTCGGGCTCGGCTACCTCGCGCTCGATCGCCGCGCCGCCACGCTCTCCGGCGGCGAGATGCAGCGGCTCCGGCTCGCCGCGCAGCTCGGCAGCGGGCTCACGGGCGCGCTCTACGTGCTCGACGAACCCACGATCGGCCTGCACCCGCGCGACACGCATCGGCTGCTCGACAACCTGCGCAAGCTCGCCGGGATGGGCAGCACCGTGCTCATGGTCGAGCACGACGCGGACACCATCCGCGCTGCCGATTACCTCATCGATCTCGGTCCCACGGGGGGTCGCGGCGGCGGTCGCATCGTGGCCCAAGGAACGCCGTCGGAGGTGTTACGCACGGCAAACTCGCCCACTGCGAAGGCGCTCTCCGGCGAGCGCGCGCTCGCCTCGGCCCGCGTGCGGCTCGGCCCTGCCGACGCGTTCCTGGAGGTCGAGGGCGCGCGCGCGCACAACCTCCGCGTGGACGCGCTGCGTGTTCCGCTCGGACGCATGACCGTCGTCGCCGGTGTCTCCGGGTCCGGCAAGAGCACGCTCGTTCGGCACGTGCTCTACCCGGCGGTGCGGCGCGCCCTCGGCCTCGCGGGGCCCGATCCCGGTCCGCACGATGCGCTTCACCTGCCGCCCTCGCTCGCGCGCGCCGTCGCCGTGGATCAATCTCCCATCGGCCGCACGCCGCGCTCCATCCCCGCCACCTTCCTCGGCGTATGGGACGAGGTCCGCAAGCTCTTCGCCGCGACGCCCGACGCGAAGATGCGCGGCTACGACCCCGCGCGGTTCTCGTTCAACACGGCGAAGGGCGGTCGTTGCGAGGTGTGCGAAGGGCAGGGGGTCATCTCGCACGAGATGTCTTTCTTGCCCGACGTCGTGACGACCTGCGAGGCTTGCGGCGGAACACGTTTCGAGCCGGCCACGCTCGACGTACGTTACCTCGGCATGTCGATCGGCGATGTCCTGCTCCGTACGGCCGAGGAGGCGGCCGAGCTCTTCGCGGCGCACTCGAAGATCCGCGAGCCGCTCGCCACGATGTGTGATCTCGGCGTGGGGTATCTGCGGCTCGGCCAGGGCTCGCACACGCTCTCGGGCGGCGAAGCGCAACGCCTCAAGCTGGCGGACGAGCTTTGCAGCGGCACGCGCGCCAAGCCCACGCTTTACGTGCTCGACGAGCCCACCACGGGTCTGCACCTCTCCGACGTCGCGCGCCTCGTGGCCGTCCTCGATCGCCTCGTGCAGCGCGGGCACTCGCTCCTGATCATCGAGCATCACCCCGCCGTGATCGCGGCCGCCGATCACGTGATCGAGCTCGGACCCGAAGGCGGCAAGGGCGGCGGTCGTGTCGTGGCCGAAGGAGCTCCCGAGGTCGTGGCGCGGCGCGCGACCGCGACGGGGCGTGTCCTCCGCGCGCTCTTCGAGAGGCCCGCGTCGGACATGGCCCTTGCGGCGGAGGCTTGACGCATGGCAGGCACGTTCACCGTTGGAGCCCTCGCCCTCGCGGCCGAAGGTGCGAACGCGGTGGGCGCCGTCCGCTTGACGCTCTTGCCCGACGTCCTCGAGATCGAGCTCGTGCGCGCGGCCGGCTTTCGCAGCGGCTTCGTGCCGGGCAGCGTCGCGGAGGCCGTGGAGATGCGCGTGCCGTACACGGCGATCCGTGGCCTCGTGCGGCGTGGCCGCGCGCTCTGCCTCGCGCTCGATCCCTCGATCGCCGCGCCTTACACGCGCTTCACGCTCGCGCGCTTCACGTACGATCCACGCGAGGCCCTCGCCCGCGCGTACGAGGCGCGGAGGCGAGCGGCGCTCGCCGTCGTGATGCTGCCCGGACCGCTCGGCCTACTCGCAGCGCTCGCTTCGCCCGCACCACTCGTAACGGGCTGGCTCGGTCGGCTCGCGGTTGGAGTCGTCGTTGCGACGGGAGGTTGGCTCCTCTTGCGGGAGCTCCTTCGGTTCGCCACCTGGGGCGGGCCTGGCTCCGATCGCCTCGCGGAGACGTTCGAGGTCGCGCTATGCCAGCGCCTCGGGTTCGTCCCTGTCGCGACCGCACCCTTCGCCCCGCCGCCCGCGCCGCCCGTCCCCGAGGCGTCGCTCCCTGCGTGGGCGCGCGCGCCGCTCCTCGTCGCGCTCGTGGCCGCGCTCTCCGTGCTCGGCATCTCGTTCTTCCAGCGTTACGGCAAACCCCCCGAGCCCGCGGCCGTCGCGCCGCACGTGCCGCTCCTCGTTCCAGGCCTCGGCTCTGCGTTTCCCGCGCCTTCTCCCGTGGACGCACCTTCCGGCGAACAACGCCTCCCTCGTTGTGTGTGCGCGCGTGCCGCGTCCCCTTTGTGGAACGAGGGGCTCCCGGTGCTCGAAGTCCTGCTCGCGTCGCGACCTGAAGATGGCTCCGGCCGCGTGGTTCCTTCGGAGCGACGTGGGTACGACTTCGATCTTTCGGTCGTGAACAATGGCGGGAAGCAACTGCGTGACGTCAGCGTTCTCGTCACGTTTGCTCGCCGCGACGATCAGAACCGCCGTGTGGGCGCCACCGATCGTGGGCTCTACTGGGGAAGGCCGCTCGCCCCGGGCCGCGCGATCAAGTGGCACCTCAAGGCGCCGGGCACCGAGATGCGCATCGATCCGCCGCGCCTTGGCCTCCTCGAAGCGGGCCGCGAGCCTGCGTCCCCGGATGCGTTCTTCGAACTCTCGCGCGCGCGCCAGCGTGTGGTGCGCATCCACGCGGCGAAGATGCTCGCGTACCACCGGGATCCGCGCGCCCTCGACGTGCTCGCCTCGCTGGGCCCGTCGAGCTCCGATGAGGAGAGCGTCCTCGCGCGGATTACGCGTGCCGCGCGTCCGGTCGTCGCGTGTGACATCAAGCCGACGTCCGCGGCCCTCGACGTTTGTCTCTTCAACGACTCGCTGTCGCCGCAACGCGTCGTCGCTGCGCGCACTGTCGCCGAGCGCGACGCACCTTCCCAGCGAGCGGCCTTGCCGGTCGTCGTTCCGGTGCATGACGGCGTGCGCGTCTCGGTTCCGCTGCCACCGCAGCCCGTTCCACCCGAGCTCGAACTGGAACTGGATCCTTCACCCTGAGAGGGGGTTGCTGACGCACCTTTGCATCGACCGCATCGCGGTCGATGCACCTGCGGTCCAGGGCCGTGCCCTGGTCCGGGTCGAGGGGTGGACAACCCCTCGTCGGGTCCGGGGTGAAACCCCGGCGCTATCCGTCGAGAAGTTGCGCGTCAGGAAGTTGCGCGTGCGCGTTTGCCCACGATGAACGCGAAGCTCATCGAGTCTTCGCACTGCGCCACGCTCACGACGCCGCGCGACTGCCAGGCCACGAGGTACTCGCCTGGCTCGACGAGGGTGGCTGCGATCCTCGCCCGTGCGCTGTAGGCGTTGCAGACGTCGAGCGCGGAGAACGCCCACCGGCCGAGCGACATCACCTGGCGGAGCGTGAAGTATGCGCCTGGGGAGCGGTAGATCGGCACCGGCGTGTTCGATTGCGGCGCGCGCGCAAACGACACGGCGTACACGCCCGAGCGCAGGAGCCCGTCGAAGTCGAGGCGCGCGCGCCCTGCGAGATCCGGGTGGAAGACGCCGCCCACGCTCACGATGAGCTCGCATGGATCGAACGTGAACTTCGCGTCGTATCCTTGGTGCTTGTGCGGCGCCCAGTTCGGCGCTTCTCGCAGCGGCTCGCGTGTGAGGGCGATCAGCGCCTCCGACGTGTGCTGCCGGATCACCTCTTTGAGGCCGTCGAGGGATACGAGCCCGCTGTCGACGAGGGCTTTGACGACTGGGATCTGGTCGCGCTTGCAGCGCTTGTAGACGTCCTCGATCCGCTTCGACTCCGGGGGTTCGTCCGCGTAGGCCCGGAGCAGCTCTGCGAGGCGACGTTCCATGCCGGACGCCGCGGCCCAGCAGATTCGACCGTTCTCGACGAGCACCGTGCCTTGCGTCGGGGGGCCGAAGACGAGCGCGCCGGTGGCGCTCTCGGGCAGCGCTTCGATCTCCTCCAGCAGGGGGATCACCGCCGCGGGATCGCCGGAGATGCCTGCCGGGTCGGGCATCAAGCGCAGACTCTTTCCACTCTGCATGGCTGGTTCCTGGGCTCCTCGAGAGGGAGGCGGTCGCTTGGCTCCGTGGTCCAGCGGGCGCTTCCGGGTCCTAGGATATCCCCGTTCGTCGCACGGCGCGAGGGCCGCGGGTTTGTCCCGTGAACACGAGTTCGCGGTCCCCCCCGCGAACGCACCCCGGGCCACGTGTATGGATGTGCACGTTGGGGGATGTGCGATGTTTCCATACTCGACACGCGCTGGGGGTCCACACGGGCGGGCTCAGGGACGGCAGATGTTGTAGCCGTCCGGGAGGATCGTGCTCGGCTGGCAGGTCATCTGCACCGGGCCCTGTCCGGTCTGGATGACGGGGCAGTCCGTGTCGGGGGCTTGCGGGTCGCAGATGACGCGCTGCTGGGGGTACGTACAGGTGGCGGCACAACGGAGGAGCGGATACCAGTTGCCGCCTTGCGTCTGCGTGAGGTCGCCGCAGCAGACCGTGCCGGCGGGGCAGTGCTCGGGGAGCTGGCATTCGATGCGCGACTCGAAGCCAGGCTGGCCGTTGCCGCCGAACTCCGTGGCGCAGTTGTCGTTGTCGTCCGGGCCGCTCACGCACTCGCCCTGGGGCGGGTCGTTGTAGTTGCTGTCGTCCCAGCAGCATGCGCTCTGGCCGCTCACGGGACAGACCACGTCGCCACATGCGACCATGACGACCGGGGGCATCGGCCCGGACGATGAGCTTTGCGTGCTGCTCGACGAACTCGATGGGCCGTTGCCTGCGCCACCTTGCCCCGCGCCTCCGTTGCCTGCGCCGCCTTGCCCCGAGCCTCCGTTGCCTGCGCCACCTTGCCCCGCGCCGCCGTTGCCTGCGCCACCTTGACCCGCGCCGCCGTTGCCCGCGCCGCCTTGCCCGCCTGCGCCGCCCGAGGCGCCGGCCCCTTGGCCGCCGGAGGCAAACAGTCCCGTGGTGTCCGTTCCGCAGGCGGCGATCGTGGTGCCCACGACGAAGAGGGAGGCGAGGCAGAACGATCGCAACGAAGCACGTTTCATGGATGACTCCTCAGAGAGGCCCGAAAGGTACACGCCGGAGGTAGCCTGCGGGGCTCGAAACGCCACCCATTTTCGTCGTGACGGAGACGCGCCGGGCGCGCTGGCTTTCCAGTCGGAAATCAAATTTGGGTCGTCGCTGAACACGGACGCCCCTGCGCGTGGGGGTCGCTTTACACGCCGAGCGACGCTTGGCATGGTGGAACGAAAGGCCGAAGCGGCCCGGATCGAGGAGGCACTTCATGAGCTTCAGAAAGTATTTGGCCGCGCTCGCGGCCATCGTCTTGCTCGGCGTCAGCGCCGTGGCGGACGCGACGACCATGCTCTTCCTTTCGCGCGAGGAGCTCGTCAACCGTTCGGACCTCGTGGTCCGGGTGCGTGTGAGGAAGGCGGTCACGGACGAATCCGAGGATGGCCGGGGCCTCGTGACCCGCACCGAGCTCGACGTGGTGCAGCTCCTCAAGGGGAAAGCCGAGGGGCGTGTCGTCGTCCAGCAGTTCGGCGGGACACACCGGGGCAAGACGCAGAAGGTCCTCGGTGACGCCGCGCTCAAGGCGGGGGAGGACGCGGTGGTCTTTCTGCGTCGCGACGACAAAGGAAAAATGTATTTCACGGCGCTCGCGCTCTCCGTGTACCACGTGGATGCCAAAGGAATGGCGCGTCGCGAGCTCGACGGCGTCGAGCTCGTCCGTTACGCCGGCAAGAAGCTCGAACCCTCGGGCCACGTGGAGCAGCCCGAGGCGGTCGAATCTCTCATGACGGACGTGGTCCGCCTCGCCGGAGGAAAGTGACATGAAGACCCTCCGAAAGGCCGCCCTCCTCGCCGCATTTGCGGCCGGGATCCTCTCCGCGCCGACCGAGGCGCGCGCCTGGACGGGCCTCGAAGGCCCGCCGTATCCGGTATGGGGGATCTTGCCGGTCAAGTTCTACGTCAATGCGTCCACGTTCCCGACAGAGATTGCCGCGACCGCGCAGCAGCGGCTCGTCGACGGGTTCGGCTCCTGGGCGGCCCCCGAGTGCACCGATTTCGCGACGCAGCTCCTCGGCGATCTGCCGGACGGGACGTGGAATTCGAACGACAACAAGAACGTCCTGATGTGGATCAATCGGCCGGCCACGTGGCCGCTGGAGCTCGGACCGGTGGACTCGGTCATCGGCGTCACGCTGCCGGTATGGTCGTCCGACGGCGACGGCAATTTGATCATCTCCGACGCGGACATCGTCTTCAACAACGTCGGATTCTGCTGGTACGACTCCGCCACGAACCCGAACGGCAATTGCATGGGCGGTAGCCCCGTCGATACGCTCTCCATTGCCACGCACGAGCAAGGCCATTTCCTCGGCCTCGGCCATACCGACGTCACGGGCTCGACGATGGAACCCTTCTACGATGGCGGCAATGCCATCGCGAGCATCGAGCAGGACGACATCGACGGCGTCTGTACACTTTATCCCCCCGGCTCCGGCATCCCGAGCTGCAATGCGTGCAGCGTGAACGCCGCGAAGACCGAATGCAAGGCGCTCGCCACGGGCTGCAATGGCCAGTGCATCGGCATCTACAACTGCGAGCTGTCCTGCCCCGTCGCCAAGACCCCCGCCGACTACAAGGCCTGCCTCGACGCCTGCAAGATGCAATTTCCGGACGGCGTCGAGGCCTACGAGGCGTATGCGGGTTGCCTCTGCAACCTCTGCTCGAAATCGTGCCCCATCAAATGCCCCGGCGGCGCGGGCGCAGGCGGCGGCTGGGGCGAAGAGGAGCCCGAGGGGCCCCGGATCGAGGACCCCGGCGGCTGCGGCTGCTCCGTCGAGGCCAAGCACGGCAAGGTCGGCGCCCTCGCCGCCCTCGGCCTCGGCCTCGCCGCGATCACCCGCCGGCGCCGCCGGCGCTGAGCCCCCTCCCCGAACGCCACCAATTCCAACACTTTACGCCTCTCCCGATCCCTGGCATGGCTGGCCGGCCATGCCGCTCCACCCCCGATCGGAGCTCGATGCGGACGTCTCGCGCGCGCTGTCTGCCCTCGGCGCCGAGACGTCCGAGCCTGCCCTCGACGCCCTCGTGGCCCCCGGCGCGGCCGCCGCCGCCCTCGAACGCCTTCCCCCCTCGGCGCCCTTCCTCCTGCGCGCCGCGCCGCCCCTCGGCAGCGTGTCGAGCCGTCACGGGCCCGATCCCGAGGCGCCCGTATGGATCCGCGGCACCCTCGGCGGCGCCGACGTCCGCATCGCCCCGCTTCGCCTCGCCGAAGGGGAGCGCCCGACCGCCGGCCGCGTGGCCCGGTTGGTCGTGACCACCGAGGAACGTCCCTGCTGTGACGCGACCACGTGCACGAACCGCCGCACCCTCGCCGCGGCCTGGGTCGAGCTCGAACGCGAGGACAAAAGCGCCGCCCCGCGCCGCCTGCTCGTCGCGGCCGCGGTCGATCTCGACGGAGACCGCGCATGCGCCCGCGTCGTTCGGGCCGCGACGCCGCTCGCCCGCGCCTTCGCCGCGCCACTCGAAGCCGCCGAGGGCACGCTGCCCGCGCCCGCCGCGCCGGATGTCCAGCCCGAGGAGCCCGTGCTCCCCGCCGGCAAGCTCGCGCGGTTTGCCCTGCGCCTCGAAGGGGAGCGCCTCGTGCTGCGGGATCACGAGAACCAGGGCCCGCGGACGAACGCCCGCCGCAACACCGTCCTCGGTTCGATCCTGCTTGCCCTCGCGCTCGCGCTGTGGATCCAGGCGGTGCGCGCCTTCCGCGCGGGGGATCGCAACCTGACGATCGGCTTCGCGTCGGCCGCCGCGCTCGTGACGCTCACCGGGTACGCGTTCGTGAGCGTGGCGCGTTTCGGGGGTCGCTACCGCGCCCTGTCCGCGCCGCTCTTCTGGGCTGGCCGAGATCGGTTCGTCATCGCCCCGTGGGTGAGCCGCACGGGGGCCGTGGATTTGCTGCCGGAAGGGCGCCTCGGCGCGGCGATCGCGATGGAAGAGGTCCGCGGCGTGTCGACGCCTCGGCGCGACGACCTCGTGGCCGTGGAGATCAACAGCGATCACGGGCCGATGGACGTCTTCCTCACGGAGGACGCGGCGCTCGCCGCGTACTGGGCCGCGGCGCTCCGCCGCGCGCTCGGCGACATGGCGCACCCGGGGACGCGCGCCTCTGCCCGCAAACGCGCGCGCGAGCGTGCTGCCGGGGAGGTCCCGGCCGCCGCCGCGATGAACGAGGTCACTCGCTGAACGGGTTCGCCGAGAGCGTGTTCGAGAAGGCCGACGTCTCCTCGCCGCGCACGCAACGCAGCCGGTACGTGTAGGCCTGATCCTCGTTCGCGCCCTCGTCGACGTGATCGGTGTCCGTGCCCTCCGCGGTGAAGGCGAGCGCGAACGTCTCTGCGTCGGTGCGCCGCTCGGCTTCGACCTCTTCGCAGGGCGAAACCAGGCTCCAGCGAACACGGAGGACCTTCGACATCGGGATCACGTCCTCGAGCACGGGCGCTTCGAGCGGGCCGCTCCACGAGGGGCCCCCCGCGGCGTACCCCGTCGGCTCCGAATCCGCAGGGTCCACCTCGCTCGCGCAAGCGCCCGCGAGGAGGACCAGCACACATGAGAACGAAGAAGCCAAGCGTTTCATCCGTCCCTCTCGATGTCCTTCAGCCGTCGCCGTCTTTGCCCGCGCCGGTGAACCAATCCTCGCGATCCGCGAAGAGGACGTTGAACGTCGTGAGCGAGCCATAACAGGCCGTGATGTACGCCTGGAGCTGCACCTTGTCCGCGTCGGGCAGCCCGTCGTGCGCGTTGAGCTTGGCCTCGAGCACGCGGAGTTTGTCCCGGACCATCACTATTTTGTGAAAGAACGTGTCGAGCGGGATGCGCTTCTCCGCCGTGCCGGCCTTGCCCGGCTTGAGGACGATCTCGCCGCCTTGCCAGCGCGCGCCCATCTCCGAGCGGCCGAGGCCGAGCTCCTCCGAAAGCACCTCCCGCAAGACCCGCCTGAACTCGTCGATATCCATGTCGATGTCGATCTCCCTGGGCAACGAGGGGCCCGCATTCACGACCCGCGCGCCCTGCGTGGTCCCGGACGGCGAAGGCCGCGTGGCCTCCGCGTCGCGCCGCCGCGGCTCGATCGCCGAGGAGCGCGCCCTGCGAGGCTCGCCCGCCGCGCGCGGCGGAGGCGGCGGCGCCGCGGCGCCCTTCGGCCGGTATCGCGCGCACGTCGACGTCTGCCGGATCGGCGAGGGATAAATCTCGAGCGCGCAGTCGCCCACGCGTCCGAGGTGCGCGTCCTCGCGCGGACGCGTGAACGCCGCACAACTCCCGCAGCGGCCCTCGAGCTCGCTCATGAAGGCTCCACCATAACGCAATCCGTCGCCGGGGCGAGCACGCTCTCGTTCGGGCGAACGCGCCCGCTCGGCACTACACTCGGCCGCATGGCCCGCCCTCGCTCCCTGTTCCCCGCGCTCCTCGTCGCCCTCACCGCCGGATGCGGCGCCGCCCCGACGCCCGGCCCCGACGCACCCACCACGGCCGAGGTCGGCTCCACGAACGGCGCGGCCGGGACGAACGGCGGCGCGAAATCAGGCGAGCCCACGAAGCCGGAAGGCGCGTCCGCCGGAAAGGACACGCCCGCCCCGCCGCTCGTGTTCATCGAGGACGACCTCGACGGCGCGATGGCGCGCGCGCGCGCCGAGAAGAAGGCGCTCTTCGTCGATGCATGGGCGCCGTGGTGCCACACGTGCCTCAGCATGAAGAACTACGTGCTCGTCGATCCGGCGCTCCGCCCGCTCGCCGATCGCGTGGTGTTCGCGGCGATCGACACGGATCGCCCTTCGAGCGCCGCATTCCTCGAACGATACAAGATGAGCTTCTGGCCGACGTTCTTCGTGATCGATCCCGCGAAAGGCGACGTCGTCGCGTACTTGCCGGGCGCGGCCTCGGCGCGCGAGATGCGCAACTTCGTCGAGGACGCGGTGCGCGTGATGGATGCCTCCGCGCCTCCCTCGGATCCGCTCTACACGCTGGCGCAGGCGAGCGCCGCGCGCGCGGCCGGCGATCATCGCAAAGCGCTCGCGCTTTATGACGAGCTGCTCGCGAAGGTCGACGCGCGCTGGCCTCGCCGCGACGACGTGCTCGCCGGAAAGCTCTCCTCGCTCGCCGGGAGCGGGGACGTCGATGGATGCGCGCGATTCGGCGCCGAGAACGTGGACGAGATTCGCGGCGCCGCCGCACCCGCCGATTTCGCGGCCGTTCTCTTGAGCTGCGCGAGCCGGCTCGCGAAGAGCTCCACGCAGGATCTCGCGCGGCGAAAGGCGATCACGAAGCTCGAAGCGCTCGTCGCGTCGCCGCCGACCGAGTCCACGGTCGATGATCGCGCCGACACGCTCGCGATCCTCGCGGGCGTGAAGAGCGAGCTCGGCGACACGGACGGCGCGCGCGCGGCGCACGAGAAACGCCTCGTGATCATGGAGAAGGCCGCGGCCGAGGCGAAGTCGCCCGAGATCGCGGCGACGTACGATTACGGCCGGGCGATCTCGTACATGGCGCTCGGCCGCGGCGAAGAAGCCGTGCGGATGCTGGAGCAGCGCGAGCGCGAGATGCCGAAGTCGTACGATCCGCCGGCGCGGCTCTCGAGCGCGCTCGCGAAGATGGGGCGGCTCGACGCCGCGCTCGCGGCGAATGGCCGCGCCGTGGCGCTCTCGTATGGGCCGCGGCGGCTCGCGTACCTCAAGCAACGCGCGGATCTGCAGGCCAAGATGGGCGATCGAAAGGGGCAGATCGCCACGCTGCGCGAGGAGGTCGCGGGGCACGAGGCGCTCGGCCCGGGGCAACGTAATGAGGCCTCGCTCGCGGACGCGCGCCGCCGCCTCACCGAGGCGCTCGGCGAGGGCAACACGACCCCGAAGCGGTAATCGCAGCGTCGGCAGGACACAACGAGGCCCCCCGCCGTGCTGCGAAGCGCGGCGGGAGGCTCGTGTTGCGTGTCTGGAGGGGGAAGGGGACGAGAGACTACGGCTTGCCGGTGAGCGGATCCTCGGAGAGGATGCAGTGCAGCGTCTCCGGGTCGCAACGCACCGGGAAGTCCGGGTTGATGCCGGAGCCGAGCGCGCGACCCTTGGACGGGTCGGCCTCGGCCAGGCAGGCATCCGGGTCCGGCTCTTCGCCGATCGGCGTGTCAGGTTTGCTCGGATCGTCGTCGTCGTTGGCGGCGTCGGTGGCCGGGTTGTTGTCGTCGTCGGCGTGGACGTCCTTGCCGCAGTACACCGACGGGAAGAGCGCGATGAACTTGTACTCGGCCGAGCATCCGGCCAGCACGTTCTCGTAGCGCATGTCGCCGACGACCTGCGTGCCGGGCACGGCTGCGGTCACGTACACCTTGATGTTCTTCCACTCCTGCCGGTGGTGCTCGGCCGGGAGGATGACAGGGTTGCCCATGTCATCCACCTCGCCCGTATCGAACGCCTCGATGTTCATGTCCGCCGACGCGATCGCCGCCGAGCCGTTCGCGCCGCCCGTGTAGCAGAGGTTGTTCGCGTCCGGGTCGGTCGTGTACGCGCCGAACGCATACGGCTTGTCCGTCCCGATGTCGTACCCCGCGCCCTCACGGTCGCGAGCCAGGAGCCCGAGCTTGGACGACTGGATCGCGATGCTGCGGGCGTTGTAATCGGCGAGCGACTTGTCCGCGTTGGGCGCGAGATACGTCGACAGGCCGATGTCTTCGCCCTTCAGGCCGAGGCACGCCTCGTCACCGCTGACGAGCTGGTACTTCGCGAAGTACGGTCCGTGCCCGACGACGCATTGGATGGTCGGCTGCGAGCAAGAGGCCCCGGAGAACGCGAAGAATGCCGCGCTGGCGAGCCCCATCGCGCCGACCAGAACACTGTGGATTCGGTGCTTCATGGTTAGCTTCCTTTCCCTTCCAACCATCAGAAGGTCACGCGCGCGTTGATGCGGATCTGCCGCGGCGTCTGATAACTGGTCGGGTTCTTCCAGTTGGGATTGACGTCCGCCGGATCGAAGTCCCGGCCGTCGGAGTAGAGCAACTTCTTGCTCGTATCCGTCGGCGCCTCACCCTTCTTCCCGTGGAGGTTCGCCTCGGACCCTTCCGCGATCGGCAGGACGTCCGCCAGGGTGTACCTCTGGTCGAAGCCCAGGGCCTGCTGGAAGTTGAACAGGTTGAAGACGTCCACACCGACGGTCAGCGCGCTGTCCTTCGAGAAGCGGTAGCCGAAGGTCACGTTCGTGTCGATGCTGTGGACCCAAGGCGTACGGCCTCCGTCGCCGCGGGGCAGGATGAACACCTCGGAGTCGCCGTAGAGCGCGTGCGAGCCGAGGACGTTCAGCGGCGTGCCGCTGCGGCCGAGGTAGCCGAGGCCGACGTTGATCGTGACGTTCGCCGGGAGCTGGAACTCCTTGGCGCCGAACACCTTGATCACGTGGCGACGGTCACCGGGCAGATCGCCCGTCCGGTTCGCGAGGATCGAGACCAGGTCGAAGTCCGAGTTGATGTTCGGATCGAGCTGGCCCGTCTCCGGCCGGAACAGACCCGCGAGGTTACCGCGGTTCCACGAGACGGTGTAGTTGACCTGCGCGAGCCACTGGTTCGAGAAGGCCTTCTGGAAATACACCATGAAGGAGTCGTAGTCGCGGTTGGCCTTGGGGAAGTCCTTCGCGATGCCGTACCCGGGGTTTCCGATGAAGTACGTCGACGCCTCGTCGCGGCTCATGTCCTCCATGGCGTAGTTCAGCCACTGGCGGGTGTAAGCGCCGCCGATGCGCGCGTCCGTGATGATCTCGTACTCACCGCCGACGACGATTTGATCCGACGACTGCGGCTTGAGATCCGGATCGACCGGGACGCGATCGGAGCCGGTGATGAGGTACTTCTGGTTCGGGTCGTACTCGAAGGTCGCCGTGGCCAGGTTGTCGATGCTGTTGCACTCCGGCCCGCGGGCCTGCACCGGATCGAGCGGGTTGCAGACGCCGTTCTTCGGCGGGTTGAAGTTCGGCGCGTTGAGCGAGCGGTTCTTCTGGAGACCGAGCTCACCCGGGAACGAGCGATCGACCATGTTCAGCGTGATCGCCTGGTAGAACCGGGCGAAGTTCGCCGTGATCTTGGCTCGGCCCTCGCGGGTCGGATCCCAGATCGCGCCGATACGCGGCGACCACTGGTTCGGCAGCGCGATACCGACGTTGCCGTCGTTGCCCGTCACGACCTGCGCGTCGTACCGGACGCCGAGGTTCACCGTGACCCGATCGAGGATGTTCCACGAGTCCTGGATGAAGCCGCCGACCGTCGTCGAGGTCGAGGTCGCCTCGAACACGTCGAGGTTGACCGGGTTGTCAGGGCTCTGCAGGAACCCGTAACGACGGAAGTCCGCGACGAAGTTGCCGCTCGTGCTCTCGCGGAAGAACACGCCACCGCCGTAGCCCTTCGTGTTCGTGTAGTTGAGGACCTCGAAGTCCACGCCGGCCTTGATGACGTGCTGCCCGAGCGCGCTGAGCAGCGCCGTCGCGATCACGCGGCCCTGGTAGCGGTTGCTCGTGGCGATGTTCATCAGGCCCGGACCGCCGGTCCGGTACGACGCAACGGGGCAGAAGTTGCTGACGAAGCGCCCGTCGCCCGTCGGATCGCATTGCGCCTGCGCCGACGCCGGGAGCGCCTCGAAGTCGGTGATCGGGTGCGCACCGCCGGTCGTGCGGCGCCACGTCATGCCCGGCATGTACGCGAGCTTCGTGGGGTCGTTGATGTCGTTGACGTTCGACCCGTCCGCGGCGCCCTGCGCGATGCTGTTGTAGACCCAGCCGAGGGTCACATCGACCAGGAACTTCTTGTTCGCGAACGCCGACGAGCTCTTGAGCACGACGCTGTTGTTGAACTGGTCGACCGTGCCCGCGAGCGAGTTGTACGGGCCGACCAGGTTGCCGACCGCCACGCCGCCGTCCTGCGCGTCGAAGCCGAACGTGCCGTTGCCGCCGGACGTCGACGGCGCGCCGAACACCGTCACGCTGATGTTGTGGTCCTGGTTGATGTTCCAGGTCAGCTTGCCGATGTACTGCGTCGTCTGCTGATCGGCGTAGTAGATCTGCGGATTGACGCCCCGGAGCGGGCTCGCCGTCTGGTAGCCGGTCGCCGGGTCGATCGTCGGGTACACTTCGACGACGCCGTCCTGCCCCGGGACCTGCGGGCCGTTCGGGTTCATCGGATCCGGCATCGTCCGGTCTTCGAGCGTGTTGTTCAGGCTGCTGAGAACGCGCTCGAGGCGGTAGCGCTGCAGCGCCACGCTGAAGCCCGCGAAGAACCAGAGCTTGTCCTTCAGGATCGGGCCGCCGATCTCGAAGCCGAAGTCACGAACCGAGCCGAGCGTCGGATTCGTGTTGATCGTGTTCCCCGCGCGCGGGATCAGCGTACGCTGACCCTCGAACGCGCCGGGCGTCATCGCCCCGAAGACGGAGCCGTGGAACTCGTTCGAGCCGCTCTTCGTGACGACATCCATGACGCCGCCGATGCTGCGGCCGTACTCCGGCAGGTAACCCGCCGTGATGACGTTGACCTCTTTCACGAACTCGGCCGAGAGCGGCACCGCGAGGATGCCGAACGCCGGGTCGTTCGCGGAGACGCCGTCGATGATGAAGCCGTTCTCGGGCGACGACGTGCCGTTCACGGACACGCCGTACGCGTCGGCGTTGGCGCCGGGCGCGACGGCCGCGAGGCTCTCGAAGGAGCGCGTCGCGCCGCCCTTGGCGGCAGGGGGGTTCACGGCCACGCGGCGCGTGAACTCGCTGTCGATGGTTACCGCGACGCGCGAGGAGCCAACGTCGATGACCGGCGGCTTGCCGACGACGACGATCTCTTCGCCCGCCTGGATGTTCTCCGGCAGAAGCTCCAGGTTGACGCGGATCGTCGAGCCGCTGGTGAGCTTGATACCGCCGCGCGAGAAGGGCTTGTACTGCTCCTTGTCTGCGCGAACGGTATAGCCCTCACCGGGGGCCAACTGCGGAACGCGGAAGTTACCACCCGCATCCGTCACGACGATCTGCTCACCCTGCAGCGCGGGGGACGTCACCGTGATGACGACGTCCGCAACGGGTGCTTTCGTAGCCGCGTTACGCACCTGGCCGGTGATCACGCCGTCGGCTGCATACGCCGATCCGGCGACCATGACGACTGACGGCACAATCGCGGCCAACAGGCCTAGTCTGTCTCTGAATATCACGAGCCCTCCATCCCTCCAGAAGTGGGCCAAGTGTCGAAAAGGCGGCCGACTATACTCATGTTCCGTGACCGTCAACAACACTTTCTGCGGGCTCCACGTAACTCTTTCTGTGAGACGCCCGGACACACCCCCCCGACGAGCCCCGGCGTGGACGTTCCGAGACGCACCTCGACAAGCCCCGCGCACGTGCCTTCGCGCATGAGGATGGGCGCGACGCACCCACGTGCGCGCCGCGGTTTGCCGCCGTCACGCCCCGTTCGGGGGGCGTTCGGAACCGGGAAGGACATGCAACGACCCATCCCCGGACCCGGCGCTGGGGGGCTCTCTAGAATTCGTTTCCCCCCCAACCGCAAGAATTGCGGGGCCCCCGTCTTCTTTGGCTCGCCCCGGCAGACGATTTCGACTATCAGGGCTCAAGGCTCATGTTCGACTCGGTTCTAGGCCGCGACAACATCCCCAAGAGCCGCCTCGGCACGGGCGCCGTGCTGTCGGTGGTAGTCCACGCCCTCATCTTCGCGCTCGTCCTGTACATCACGACGAGACCGGTGGAGAAGAAGACGGATCTGCCGGAGGTGACGTTCGTCGCCCCAGCGCCTCCGCCTCCACCTCCGCCGCCTCCACCGCCTCCGGCGGGGGGCAAAAAAGTCAAGCCGATCGAGAAACCGAAGCCGGTGAAAAAGCCGGACACGATCGTCGAGACGAAAGAGGAGCCCAAGCCGGACGAGAAGCCACCGGAGAAGGAGCCCGAGCCCGAAGCCAAGGAAGAAGAGGGCGAGGGCGAAGAGGGCGGCGTGCCTGGCGGCGTGCCCGGCGGCGTGCCCGGCGGCGTGGTCGGTGGCGTGGTCGGTGGTGTGCTCGGCAATCCGGCGCCTCCGCCTCCGCCTCCCCAGAACGTCACGATTCCGTTCGGGGCGGGAATGACGCGCCCGTCGAAGGTCTCGGGCCCCGAGATTCGCCACACGTCCGAGGCTCTGGCCGCGCGTGTGGAGGGCGTCATGATTGCGCGCTGCGTGATCACGGAGTCGGGGAGCGTCGAGGGCTGCTCCATCATCAAGGGGTTGCCCCACATGGACGCTGCCGTTCTCCGGACGCTCGCCTCGCAGCGCTATACGCCGGTCATGTTCAACGGCAAAGCGCAGAGGGTCAACTACACCTTTACGATTCGCCTGGTGATGCCCACCCGCTGAAGACACGGGCCACGCACGGGAGTGCGGGCGATCTCCAGAGCACCGAACACTCGAGTCACCAAGAGAACGCGCGAGGGAGGCGCGACCGAAACCATGGATTTTTCACTGAGTGGACTTTGGCGTGAAATGGGGCTTTTTGCCCGCCTGGTCGTGATCGTGATGGGCGTCATGAGCCTCACGTCCCTCCTCGTCCTGGGCGAGAGGCTCGTGATGTCTTTCAAGTCGATGTCCGACTCGAAGGTGTTCGCTGCGAAGATGGCCTCCCTCCTGGCGAACGGCGATCTCGACGCTGCGGCGGACGCCAAGTTCGGCAAGGACATCGGCTACCTCGGCCGCACGATCCGTTCGGGCCTCGTGGCCTACAAGGGCTCGGTTCACGGCGACAAGGACCTCTGCTTCGAGTCTGTCGCGCGCGCCCTCGAGCGTCAGCAGGCCCGCGAGCTCGCGGTCCTGAAGCGTGGTCACGGCTGGCTGGCGACGGTTGGCTCCACGGCGCCGTTCGTCGGTCTGCTCGGTACCGTCATGGGTATCGTCACCGCCTTCGAGAAGATGGCCGCGAGCGGCTCCGGTGGTCTCGGGACGGTCTCCGCCGGTATCGCCGAGGCGCTCATCACGACGGCCTTCGGTCTGCTCGTCGCGATTCCCGCCGTCATGGCGTTCAACTTCCTCGCCGGCTGGGTCGACGCGCGTGCGGTCGACATCTCCGAGTCCTCGAACGAGTTCCTCGATCTGGTCGCGCGTCGCCTCGCCGAGGGGCCGCGTGAGGAGGAGGAAGAAGAGGGCGAGGAGAGCGAGGCCGCGGCCTAGAAAAGCCCGCCCTCGTGGAGCGGGCGCGCCTTTGCTGGCGCGCGCGGCTTCGGCGAGGGCGACCCCTGAGAGGGAGTAGGTGTTCTCATGGGAATGGCAGTCGGCCCGAAGAAGGGCAGCGTAAAGAACGACATCAACGTCACGCCGCTCGTCGACGTCGTCCTTGTTCTTCTGATCATCTTCATGGTCATCACGCCCATGCTCCAGCGCGGCAAGGACGTGAAGCTGCCCCAGTCCAAGTCGATCGACGAGGAAAACAAGGACAGCGATCCGATCATCCTCTCGGTGACGACGGACAAGCACATCTACATCGAGAGCAACGAGTACGACAAAGAGGGCTTTACGCCGGCGTTGAAGGCGGTCCTCGAAGAGAAGCCGGGGCGGAAGATCCTGCTCAAGGGCGACCAGACGCTGACCGTGGGCGACGTCCGCGAAGTCATGGAGCTGTCGCGGAAAGCAGGCGCGAAGAGCGTGGCCCTCGGCGTTGAAGAGCAGAAGTAGAGCCAGCGGAGCCGAACGAGATGAGCAGAAAGACGAGAAGGGTGGCGATCAAGCCCGCCAATCCGCCGAACTCGGACATCAACGTCACGCCCCTCATCGACGTCGTGCTCGTGATGTTGATCATCTTTATGGTCGTCACGCCGCTGCTCGAGAAGAACCTCGACGTACGCGTGCCCGAGACGGAGAAGGTCGAGACGGTCACGGAAGTGCCGCCCGATCAGCTCGTGGTTCGTATCGGGACCGAGGGTGATTTCAAGATCAACTACGACAAGGTCACGAACGAAGAATACGTCGACAAGCTGAAGTCGAAGCTCGAGCGGCGGAAGGAGGACGACAAGATCGTCTTCTTCATCGCCGACGACAAGGCGAACTACGCGCGTCTCATCGCCGCGCTGGACGGGGCCAAGCAGGCCGGCGCGAAGGTGCTCGGCATGATGACCACGCCCCCCGAAGACGAAGAGAAAAAGTAAAGCGTCTTCGTGTGGTTCGACGAGCCCCGACGTGCCCTGTGCACGTCGGGGCTTTCTCTTTTTCGAGATTATTTCACCAATCCCGCAATTCAAGAGGTGGTCATTGCAACGACCATCTTCGCCAAACCATCCATTGCAGGATAATTCCGTGCATACGGCTATTCCCCGCGACCGACGCGGCGCCTTGGGGGTCGAATTCGCTCATTGTCGCGCGGAAAAGGTTTGACACACGGCCGTCACGCGTGGTTGACGCGGTCGTCACGGACGCAGCAGGCGGGCGGGCGCGGGGCGCGTGCTCAGGGGAAGCCGAGCAGCGCGCGGCAACTGTCGAGCGCGTTCGTGCAGCCGCCGGATGCGCTGCAGGTCTCGCATTGCGCGACGCAGTTGTTCAGGGCCGTGTCGTGCGCGGTTTCGCACGCCGAGCAATCCCCGCCGAAGCTGCTCCCGCTCGGCCAGCCTTTTTCGCACTGGGACACGCACATGCTGCGCTGCCCCGTGGCCTGCTTCGCGCAGCTCTCGACGTCGTTCGCACATTTGGGCGTGGCCGCGCACGCAGGGCCTTCCCCGCCGCTCTCGTCCGGCTCGGCGTAATCGATGGCCGGGAACGTGCATGCAGAGAGGCCGAGGAGCAGACAGCAGAAGAACACCAGCCGAGAGCGCTCGTGGCTCGTTCGCAGCATCAGAACCTCCCTTCGACCGATAAAAAGGTGATCCCCGGAGCGAACACGGGGGTCAAACGCAAGGCCGCGCGCGGCGCGGTCGCAGCAGGCGCCGGCGCCGTGAGCAAGAGCGCGACGCCCGCGACGGCCGCCGCCCCCGTGAGCCCGGCGAATACGTTGACGAGCGTCGCGTACGTCGCGCCCTCGTTCGCGAGCGGCGCGACCGAGGGATCACAGTTGATGTGCGTCGGGCAAGCGGCCTCGACCTGCGCGAGCCGATCCGCGCGCAGTCCGATGAAGACGCCCATGGTGACGAGCGATGCTGCCGAGAGGCCGACCGCGCTCCAGCCGAGCGTTCGCTGGATCGAGCCCGGCGCGTACCCGCCGCCCCCGCCCCCCGTGGCCGAGAGCTCGACCCGCAGGCTCTTGCCTTCTTCGAGCGTGACGCGTTGCTCGCTCACGACCGCGCCGTCCCGCCGCAACGTGAGGGTGTACCCTCCGGGATCCATCCGAAGCGCGGACCCCGCGGTGACCCGCCGCCGGCCCTCCAGCGAGATCTCGTCTCCCGGGCTCGCGTTCTCGACCACGACCGTCAGCGTCGGCACGCGTTTCTCGAGCGCCTCGACGTGCTGGTTCGCTTCGATCACGACGTTCGGCGCGCTCGGCGTCGCTTCACGGGCGGCGATCCGGAACGTCTCCAGCGCCTCGGCCAGCTTGCCGAGGTGCTCCAGGCAAAGCGCGAGGTGAAAGCGCACCTGCGGGGTCATCTTCACGTGACCCACGCGCTGGAAGAGCACGAGCGCCTCGGCGAACTTGCCCTCGTCTTCGAGCTGCCGACCCCGCGTGAACTGCTCGCGCGCCTCCTTCAGCTCGGCCGCCGTGGGAGCTTCGTCCGCCCCCACACGCGTCGGCCACGAGGTGCCAGCGAGCAAGGCGATCCCCACGCAGGCTGCCTGAGAGTGAAACCGACGCAAAACGGATCCTCGGCCACGATGGTACCACGCTTCGCCTCGGGTCGGGGTCGCGTGGGCCTCAGAATCCCGGGTCGTTGACGTTCGTCGTGGGGCGTTTCCCCGCAGGTCCGGAGGCCTTTCCCGAGGTCGATCCCGAAGGCGGCGTGTGCGTCACGGTGTTGGCGCTGCGCGGCGTCCCAGGAGCATGCGTGGTCGTGGTCGTGGTCGCAGCGCTCGGCGCCGCCGTCGGGAGCGCGGTGGGTTGCGGCGTGGGGAGGGCCTCGGCCTTGGGCACGGTCGGAGGAGGTGCGGGCGCCGGGGGCTCGGCGTCGCGCTTTCCGCCGAGCGCGACCGCGGCGAGGCCCGCGAGCAAGGCCGCCGCGACGACGGCGGCGGCGAGCGCGGGGCCACGCTTCGAGGGCGAGGCTTGCACGGCGTCGGGGCTCGCGGGCGGGCGCAACGAAGGCAAGGCGCGCGGGCGCTCGATCGCGACGCCCCCCGAAGGACCGAGCCTGCCGAGCGCGTCTTCGAGCGCCGTCGCGAGGGCGTCGGCGTCGGCGAACCGATCGGCGGGATGTTTCTGGAGGCACTTCGTCACGATGCCGCGCACGACCTCGGGCACCGACGTGTCGAGCGGCGTGGGGGGCGACTCGGCGATCTTCGTCATGAGCGCCTGGTAGTTTGGCGCGACGAACGGGTGCTTGCCGGCGAGCATCTCGTGCAGCACGACGCCGAGTGACCACACGTCGGAGCGGTGATCGACGTCGAGCTCGCCGAGGGCTTGCTCGGGGCTCATGTACGCGGGGGTGCCGAAGGGCACGCCGTTCATCGTGGAGGGGGTCTCGTCGGCTTGCTGCTGCTTGCTGATGCCGAAATCGAGGAGCTTGGGGACCAAACCGCCGCGCATCCCACGGGCGAGAAAGATGTTCTCGGGCTTGATGTCGCGATGCACGATGCCCGCGGCGTGCGCGGCGGCGAGCCCGCGGGCGATCTCGGCTGCGATCGCGACGGCCTCGGCGGGGCGGAGCGCGCCTTGCTCCTCGATGCGCGCGGCGAGCGACTGGCCTTCGAGCAGCTCCATCGCGAGGTAGAGGCCGCCGCCCGGGGCGACCTCGCCGAAGTCCGCGACGTCGACGACGTTGGGATGGCGAAGGCGGCCGATGGCCTGCGCTTCGCGGAGGAAACGCGCGCGTGTCTCGGGGCCTGCGCGGAGCGGCAGGCGCGCGAACTTGAGGGCGAAGTCACGCCCGAGCAGCTCGTGTCGGCCGGCCCATACGGTGCCCATCGCGCCCCGTCCGATGGGGCGGAGGAGTCGGTACCGTCCGGCGACGAGGTCTCCTTCGTTCACGTGGTGCTGGCGAAGCTTGGGTCGGGGTGCGGGGAGGGGCGGCGGCCCTGGTCCACGAGCTTATCACTCCCCCTGGTAAGTGCCGAACACAGCCCGGCTGGAGCCCGAAACCTGGGGTGTGGCCTGTCCGACCTGAACGACGACGGAGAGGAAAGCCGCGGGTTTGAGGCCCTCGTCGGGGCCGCTCTCGTTCGTGATGTAGGAGAGGCCGATGCCGGCGAGGAAGCCAAAGGAGGTCGTGTTGCCGCCGTCGCCGAGGACCGGGATGGTGGGGGCGACGCCAAGGTAGCCGAGGAGGCCGACGCGGCCGTCGCCGAGCTGCTGGATGGAGCCGCCGAGCTGGCCGGCGATGGGGAAGGCGCGGCGCCGGACGGGATCGTAGCTGTCGACGGCGAGGGCGACGCCGACGGCGCTGAGGACGCTGCGCGTGACGAGGGGCCGTTCGAGCCAGGGCGCGCGCGTGATCTGGAGCGTGGCCAGCATGGCCGGGATCGTGAGGTAGGCGCGGAGGCAGCTCCCGGCGGCTTCGAGGGTCTCGAAGTTCGACTCGCCGCAGAGCGGGACGGAGTGGATGGTGGCCGAGCCGATGAGCCTGCGCGCGGCTTCGGGGGTGGCCTCGCCGCCTGATCGCAGGGAGGCCGCGACGCGCGCGGCATCGGAGACGAGGACGACCTTTCCGTCGGTGTTCAAAGGATCGCTGTAGACCGCGAGCCGGAGGCGCGAGTCGCCGTCGAAGTTCTCCGCGAGGGGCGGGAGCTGGAACTCGGCCGAGTTGGGCGTGACGATCCACTTGTGATCGTTGAGCAGCTCGATCGGCGCGCCGTTCGAGGTGCGATCGGTGCGCGTGAGCGAGACGTAGAGCGCGAGCGGGGCGACGAGGCGGCCCTTGGTCGAGCCGGAGAGGCGGACGCGACAAACCCCTTGCCGGAGCGGCTCGGGCGCGATGACGAGCGACATGTGCGCGAGCGGCTGCGGGCCGGGACCCGCGGGCGCGGTGGCCTTCATCGGGAGCGACGGGCGCGGCGGCCCCATCGGCGAGGTCTTGGGCGCGACGGGGGACGCCTTCGGCGCAGGTTTTTTCGCGGCGGCCGTGACAGCGGGTTTGTCCCCGGGCTTCGGGGCAGCGCGCGGCGCGAGATCGGCGGCTTCCGGGGCGCGAGGTGTGGCGTCCTCGGGGGCGTCGTCCTTCGGTGCGGCCTTCGGTGCGGCGTCGGGCGGAGGCGCGGCGGCGGCCCGCTTGGCCATCACGCCGGGCGGGGGCGCGGACGGGCTCGCGGGCGGCGCGGACGGCATGCCGGAGGTTCTGCGTATGGCGGGGCCGCAGTCGACCTTGAGGTCCTCGAGCTGCGGATCGGGGAAGAGCATGCGCGCCGGGTTCGACTCGACGAGGTTCTCCAGCGGCGGGACCGAGACGCGGTAGGTGGCGTTGACGACGGTGCCGGCCGCGGTGTTGTCGAGGTTGAACGCGGTGACGCGGAGCCAGCCGCCGCTCGGGAAGATGCGGAGGACCTTGCCGTCGGCCTTGCCGCAGCCGCCGGAGGCGACCTCGAAGACGGGGACGGTGAAGGTGCGCTGGAAGGGCTGGACGCGGGCGTTGCCGCAGCTATCGACGATGGCGAGGTAGCGGAAGTCGGCCATCTCGGACTGCTTGGGCCACTGCATGCCGAGCAGGACCTCGGCCGAGTCGGGCAGGGGCGGGACCGGGACGTCGTCGCGGCAGAGCGGGGCCTTGTCGACCTTGCGCGGCCCGGGTTTGTCGTTTGGCGTGACGGGCGGATAGGCGCAGACGTGGCGGTAGTCCCTGCGGCCGAGGAGGACGGGGTCGAAGTCGAGCGTGCGCCGGCCCTGCTCGTCGAGGCGGCCCCAGATCGTGAGCGGCAAGGGGAGCGTCGGCGTCTGGAGCTTGATCGAGCGGAGCATGTCGTCGCCGATGCGGCTCTGGCCGGCGTCGCCGAGCGTGGTCGAGCACTGCCCCGTGGAGCAGAGCCACGGGCCGCCGCGGCGCGCCGTCTCGATCGGGACGGGGTCGGTGTCGCGGACGCTCATGAAGACGCGGCTCGCCTCGGGGAAGATCTCGGGCGCCGTCCCCGGCGTGGCGCCGCCGTTCGCGGTCGCCGGGCCCCGCACGATCTGCAAGCTGCCGCTGAAATCCGCGGGCATCGGGGCCGAGCCCGTGGGCGTGTTGACGCGTGTCGTCGTGGGCTCGGGTGTGTCGGAATCATCGCCGCCGCCCGTGTCGTCGTCCTCGCTCTGCGCGGCGACGGGGCCCGCGAGCGAGAGCGATGCTGCGACGCCGAAGAGCGCGAGGAGGCGGAGCAGCGACGCGCGAGAAGGGCGGGCACGCGAGGCGCTTTCGTCGGGGACGCGAGAGGCGGCGAGGGGGGCTTGTCGCATGGGGGTCATCGCTCGGGTGGAGGCGGTGCGAGGGTCAGGGCGCTTCGACGACGCTGATCGGATCGGAGGCGCAGTCGGGGCTCGAGAGGAGCCGCGGCGTGACGTGGAGGCGCGCTGTGCCGGGGTACTTCGGCGTGGCGGAGAGGGTGGTCGCGGGGTTCGGCTCCTTGTCGAGCGTCACGCTGGCCTGATCGATGGAGAGGTACTCGCTGCCCTCGACGCGGAGATCCACGGGCATGACGATGCGGACGCGGTTCACGTCGAAGGCGCTGACCTCGAAGAGATCAACCTCGCCGCCGAGGCCGGTGCCGACGACGCTCTGCAGCGCGCGGACGCGGAGCAGGCGCGGCTCCGGATCGACGAGGACCGTCGGGCCGGGATCGAGCTGCTTCTGGCCCGAGGTGACCGCGAAGTCGGCCTCGCCGCCGATGTCGCTGAAGCAGAGGAAGAAGCGCTCGCTCTCGCCGGTCGAGCCGAGCAGGACGCGCAGGCGTGTCTTGCGCTCGGCGCAATCGGACGTGGTGGAGAGGGCGGCCTCGCTGAAGAGGGACTCGACGATGACGGGCGCGTTTTCCACGACGCCGGGCGCGTTCGAGGGCGGCGTGGCGCGGACGAACGCCTCGCGGGAGCGGATGGCGCCGGGCCGCCACTTGGAGCCCAAATCATCGGGCAGCGGGCCGACGGTGCACTTGAGCGCGAGGAAGGTCGGCAGGACGCGGGCGCCGTCGAGCGACTCGTCGAGGCCGGCGACGAGCATCGTGAAGTTCGTGGCGGAGTCGGGCAGACCGGCCGGCAGGATCTGGATGTCCTCTTCCTTCATCTGCTCGGCCCAGCTCACGATGATCGACGCGCTGCCGGACCAGTCGCTCTGCGAGGAGACGACGAAGCGCGCGTACCCTTCGCTCGACGCGGTGCATCGAAACGCGCCTTCGATCTCCTGGCAGGTGGGGTCGGACTCCTTCGGGTAAGGCCCGAGGACGAGGGCCTCGGGCGGGTCGACGCGTACCGTGACGAACCCGCCGTACGCCGGCGCGCCGCCCTCCGCGAGGAACAAGGTGACGCCGGTCTCGAAGGGCTGCTGGCGAGGAAGGACGGGCGTTCCGGCTTCGTCGAGCGTGTCGGCCGCGAAGAGGGAGCCCGCGACGTGGACGCGGATGTCGACCTGCCCGCTCGGGGCCAGCGGATACCCCGGCGTGAGGCAGGCAGGAAACACGAGCGGGACGAGGAAAGAAGCGCCGAGCGCCGCGCGCAGCAGGCGCCCTGGTCGGCGAGGCTCGGGGGAGCGAGGGGTCGAGGTCACTTCTGGTAGATTTCGGTGTACTCGTTGCCGAGGGGGTGGCGGTGCCATGCGTAGGCGGACTGCGGATAGCCGTTCTCGTCCTTGTAATCGCATTGCCCGAGCTCCCAGTCGGTGTGCCAGACGCTGGCGCCGGTCGTGGGGTCGACCGACATCGAGTGCGCGGTCACGTCTTCTTCCTCGGCCTCGGCGCCGTGCGCGAGCCGGGCGGTCGGGTCGACGTATTGCTCGAGCACGTCGATCGGCACCCGCGCGACACGACCTCCGGGCAGGGGGATCGAGAAGACCAAATCCTTGTGCGTGTCTCCCATACGGCTCCTGACAGCGTGTGCGGCGTGCGCGTTCCCTTCTCGCCGCCTTGACCGCGAGAATACCGGACCCGACGCCCGGTTCCGCAAGGGAGATGCCGGGAAGCGGTGTCTCGTTCGGCGCCCCACGAACGCTCGCACACCCAAGGCCATTTCCGCCCCCCGGCGAGCGCTGGCGTCAGACGGAGAGGTGCCGGAAAGCTTCACGGACGCCCCGCAGATCCCGGGAGATCGTCGGCCCGATCGCGGGCGGTGGTGAATGACCGTTGACCTCTCCGGGCGATGGTGGCCCGATACAGAGTGGCGGCACGGAGCCGCGCAGGGACGGGCCTACGTGTGACGGGCGCGGAGAGCAGCGGGACGGACCCTCGAATCGGCACGCTTGCCGCCGGGAAGTACAGGGTCCTGCGCCTGATCGGGCGCGGCGGGATGGGGAGCGTCTACGAGGCGCAGAACGTCGCGATCGGCAAGCGCGTCGCCCTGAAGTTCCTCCGCACGCCGGCAGGCGCGGATGCATCGGTGCGGGCGCGCTTCCACCGCGAGGCGCGCGCGGTGTCGGCGATCGAGAGCGCGCACATCGTGCAGATCTTCGACACGGGGGAGACGGAGGCAGGCGAGCCGTTCCTCGTGATGGAGCTCTTGCAAGGCGAGGATCTCGCGACGCGCCTGCGGCGTCTCGGCCGAATGAGCGTGCCACAAGCGGCGGCGATCGCGGCCCAGGCGCTGCGGGGGCTCCGGCGCGCGCACACGGCCGGCGTGGTGCATCGGGATCTGAAGCCGCAGAACGTCTTCCTCGTCGACGCCGATGACGGAAAGACGCACGTCAAGATCGTCGATTTTGGTCTCTCGAAGGTGCTCGGCAGCGAGGCGGAGCTCGTGGCCGCGTCGAGCCTGTCCGCGCAGGATCCGCTGACGCGGGTCGGGACGCCGGTGGGGACGCCGTTCTACATGTCGCCCGAGCAGATCGAGGCGCTCGACGACATCGATCCGCGCACGGACATCTGGTCGATGGGCGCGATCCTGTACGAGGCGCTCGCCGGCGCGCCGCCGTTCTCGGAGCCGACGTTCGCGCGGCTCGTCATCGCCATCTGCCATCGGGATCCGCCCGATCTCGGGTCGCTCGTGCCAGGGCTGCCGGAGCCGCTCGGGCGCGTGGTGCGGCGCGCGATGGCGCGCGATCGGGGCGAGAGGTTTCCCGCGGCCGAGGAGTTTCTCACGGCCTTGCTCGAAGCCGTGCCGGATCTCGAGCGCTCGCAAGGCCCCGGCTCGATGCGCGTCGAGGCGGGGCCGGCACGCCCGTCGCTCCCGACGCTCGACGCGGATACGCCGATGAACCCTCGGCCGGGACCGACCGCGCCGGGCGACGTCGAGGCGCCTCGCGAGAAGAGCGACAGCGGCGCGGAGGCGCCGGGCGCGGAGCTGCGCACGTACACCGTGGGAGGCGCGACGTTGTGGCTGAGCGCGTCCCCCGCGTTTTCGCTCTGGCGCGGCGAGGTGAACGCGCCCGATCGGCTGCGCGTGGAGACGCGGGACGGGGGCTTGTTCGAGCTGCGGCTTTCGCCGGTGGGCGTGCTGCGGCTCGGGCGCGTCGAGCGCGTGGGCGAGGAGCGCAACGAGCTCGTCTACCCGGACGTGGCCTCGCGCCTCGCCGCGACGCTGCGGCACGACGGCGTGCGCTGGTGGTTGCGGCGGCGCACCGAGTGCAGCGTGCCGGTGCAGGTCGGCGCGCACGCGCTCGCGCGAGGGGAAGAAGCGGCGCTCGTCCACGGGACGTTCGTGCAGGTCGGAGGCATGCGAGCGACGATGGTGGATCGGCGCTACGTGACGCCGACCGTGCCCGCGGGGACCGTGGACGCGACGACGGGCCTGCTCGGGCGCGCGGGGCTCGAACAGGAGATCGCGTCGTTCCTGCAGCGCAAGCGCGGCGGCGCGCTCCTGCTCGTGAAGGCGCAGCCGTCGGCGGCGCGCGCGGGCGGCGCGGAGTATCCGGCGGGGGCGCTCGCGGCGGTGGCGATCCATCGCGCGTCGCCGGGCGTCGCGGTGGGGCTCGTCGAGGAGACGGCCGTGGTCCTCGTGGCCGGCGAGGCCGCGGAGGTCGCGGAGAAGGGGCGCGCGTGGGTCGCGTCGGCGCGCACGGCGGTCGACGGTCGGTCGTTCGCCTGCGGGTACTGGACGCTCTCCGGCGACGGGAGCGACGCGGGGCGCGAGCTCGAGCTCGCGCTGCACGCGATGAGCGCGTTCTCGGAGACGTCGGGGCAGGCGGTCGCGGCGCTGCGTTCGAGCGTGCCGGGCGCGCGGGTGTCGAGCGTGCAAGAGGTGCTCGGCGCGTCGATCGACACGAAGCGGACGACGCTGCTCTTCGCGATCGAGGAGCAGAAGGCGCTCGACGCGGTGGGGCCGCACGTGGTGGCGGCGCTGGAGAAGGAGCTCGCGGCCGTGGCGGCGACGCACGCGGGGCAAGCCGCGATCGTCGCGCCGATGGCGCCGGGCGTGGTGGCGGCGTGCGTGACGCGGAAGGTCGACGCGGTCGCGCTCGGCAGCGCGGTGCAGTGCGACTGGCACGCGCGGCCACCGATCCTCGACGGCAAGGTGGAGCTGCCGCGCACGCTCTCGTGGGAGGTGTTGCACGGCGACGTGCAGACGCGGGCGCAGGAGCTCGCGCGCGAGTGCGCCGATCCGCACGGGGTGCTCTCGGCGTTGAGCGGCGGCCTGCCCTATCCGATCTCGGGGCGCGTGCACGCCGCGATCGCTGCGTCGAGCGCGATCGAGCGCGTGAAGATGCTCTTCGACGTGCTCGAGGGCACGTGGCGGTTCATCGCGACCGTGCTGCTCTCGGCGTACTTCGCGCGGCGGCCGGCCGAGGGCGGCGGGGAGGCTGCGCCGGGCTTCGACGCGATGGTCGAGCTCTACAAGCGGCACGGCTCGCGCGACGGCTTCGCGCTCGGAACCTGGCGCGAGATCGCGCGGGCCGCGGCGAAGGGTTTTGAAGGGCGTGACGATCCGATCGGCGCGCTCGTGCGTGACGTGCTCGGCGTGCGGCTCTCGCAGAACCAGACGTTCGAGACGCTCTCGAACCTGATGCAGGTCGAGCGCAACAGCTTCGCGCACGGCCACTACAACGAGGCCCGCGCGGCGGCCGATCTGCCCGAGTTCGAGCAGATGACGCGCACGCTCCTCCGGGCGCTGCGGCCGCTCTGCGCGTGGACGCTCGTCACGGTCGAGAAGACGGAGCCGGATCTGTACGGCGATCTGCAGACCGTCGAGTTCATCGATCATACGGGCCCGTTCAACACGGGCACGCGGCGGCGGCTCGGGCTGAACAGCCCGATGCGGCTCGCGAACGTGACGTACCTGGCGCGGTGGCGCGAGGGGCTCGTGCTGCCGCTCGAACCTTTCTTGCGGCGCGTCGCGCACGAGGACAAGTTCGACGTGTACTGGATGGAACACCTGCCGCGCGCCGGGACGTGCCTCATGAGCTCGGTGGTCGGCGGCCCCTCCATCAAGGTGCCGGGCGACGTGCGAAGGCTCCCGCCCCTCTTGCGGATCGTGATGGAGCGATCTTCTTGAGGGACAGGCGCGGGACGTGACGAGGGAGAGATGCATCTTCACGCGACGGTTTCGATCTGGCAGCTGGAGCACGACGGGACGTACGTGGCCGAGCTGAACGGCTACAAGCTCAAGCTCACGTGGAAGCCCGAGGCCCCGGGAGAGCGGCGAGGTTTCCGCTGGGAGGCGGAGCGAGACGGCAAGGAGGCGCAGCCGCCGGACGAGCTCTTCGAGGAGGCCGAGGTCGCCATGGCCCACGCCGAGCAATTCGCGCGGGGGAAGGCCGCCTCGTAGCCGCGCCGCGCCACGCCTTCGCGGGCGGTCGTGGTAGCCTCGTCGGCGCATGAGCGCCAAAGCGCCGCGGGACTACGCGTCGGGGGAGCTCCTCGACGGCCGGTTCTTGCTCCTCGAGCGGCTCGGTCGTGGCGGGTTCGGCGACGTCTGGCGGGCCGAGGAGTTCCTGCCGGACGGCGTGCCGCTGCGCACGGTCGCGCTGAAGCTTTTGCAGCGAACGGCGTACGACGCCGCGCACTGGGCCGAAGAGGCGAAGCTCCTCGCCTCGTTTCGGCATCCCTCCCTCGTGACGATCTACGCGGCGGGCGTGCTCCGCGCGCCCGAGGTGATCCCGTTCGTCGCGATGGAGCTGCTCGAGGGCAAGAACCTCGCGGACGTGCTGCGTGATCGAAAGCGCGTGCCCTGGCGGCGCGTGCTCGGCTGGGCACGCGCGACGGCCGCGGCGCTCGACGTGATCCACGGGCGTGGCGTCGTGCACCTGGATCTGAAGCCGGCGAACCTGTTCGTCTCGAACGACGGCGCGCTCAAGGTGCTCGACTTCGGTATCTCGCGGCGGGCCGGATCGAAGGCGCCCGAGATCACGCCGCCGGCCTTCGGGGGCGGGGACGCCGCGGGGCTCGAGACGGCGGCGTTCGTCGCGGCGCAGGACGAGCGATCGTCGCACCCGACGCGCGCGCAGAGCTCGGGCCGCGCCGTTGTGGGCACGCCGGGGTACATGGCGCCCGAGATCCTCGAGCTCGCCGAGCCCACGCCCGCGGCCGACGCGTACGCCCTCGCCGCGACGATCGTGAAGCTCGCGACGGGGCGCATGCCGTACGAGGACGTCGCCGACGAGCCGATGGAGGTCTCCGATGCGGCCGCGATGAGCGCGTGGTGGTCCGATCTGCGTGACGCGACGCTCCGCGGCCATCTGCGGGATCTCTCGGCCGATCCGGCCGGTCTGCCGCGCGGGCTCGTGGCGCTGCTCGTGCGCCTCCTGTCCGTGGATCCGCTGCAACGAGAGGTCACCGCGGGCAAACTCGCGGCGCTCTTCGACGAGGCGTGGGAGCGGCCGTTCGGCGTGATGGATCCGCCGTACGCAGGCCTTTTGCCGTTGCCAAAGGAGGCCGAGGGGCAGCTCTTCGGCCGGGACGACGACGTCGCGCGCCTCGGCCGCGAGCTTGCGTTCGAGCCCGTCGTGGTGCTGTACGGGCCGCGCGGGGCGGGGAAATCGTCGCTCGCGTGGGCCGGCCTCGTCCCCCACCTCGCGCGCGCCGCGGTCGACGGCAAGGACGACTGGATCGCCGTGGCCGTTCGTCCCGGCGAGGATCCCGATCACGCGCTCGACGCGGCGCTCGGCGCCGTCGACCCGGCGCTCGTGGGCGCGTCCTCGGCGGAGATCACGCGGCACGCGGCGAGCTCGCCCGTGGGGCTCGTGCTGCTCGTCGATCCGCTCGAAGAGGCCCTCTCCGCGCCGGAAGGCACGAACACGCGGCTCGCTCGGCTCCTCGCGGATCTCGCGGCGGGCGGCGAGCGGCCGGGGCTGCGCGTGCTCTGCGCGCTCGGCGAACAACACGCCGCGGGCCTCGCGGATCCCGCAGCGCCGTTTGCGTCCTTGCGCGCCGCGCTCCGCTTCGTGGGGCCGCCGCCGGCCGCGGCCGTGCACGACATCGTCACGGGGCCGGCGCGGATCGCGGGCGCCCGGAGGATCGGCGCGGATGCGATCGTCGCCGACGTGCAGCGTGAGCTCCGCGGCGCCGATGATCGGCTGCCGCTCGTCGCGCTCGCGCTCGCTGCGTTGTGGGACAAATGTGCCCCGGAGGCAGGCGCGCGCGCGGGCCGCGTGCTCTCCGCGGAGAAATGGCGCGCGCTCGGCGGGCTCGTCGGCGCGCTCGCGATGCACGCCGAACACCTCCTCGTCTCGCTCGACGACGCGCAGCGCGAGGTCGCGATCGAGGCCGTGTTGCGGCTCTCGACGACCGATCACAAGCCCGTCCGCTGGGACGAGGAGGAGCTCGTCTCGGTCCTCGGCGAGGACACGGCGCTCGTGCGGCGCGTGCTCACGCGCCTCGAACGAGAGGGCCTCCTCCGGCGGCGCGACGGCCGTGTCGAGCTCTCGCACCCTTCGATCGCTGTGCTCCCGCGGATCGAGCAGGTCCGCAGCCGCGACGCCGAGCGGCTCGTCTTGCTCGAACGTCTTCGCGAGGCGGCGACCGCCTGGGATCGGGCGGCCGCGCACCCCGATTTTTTGCTGACTGGCTCGCTCTTCGAGGAGGTCCTCCGCAGGCCCGCGTGGACGCGCGCGTCGCTGACCACGCTCGAACGTCAGCTCGTGGCCGAGAGCCATCGCCTCGCGCGGCGGCGAACGATGCGGAAGGGCGCGTCGATCGTGCTCCTCTTCGCCTTGCTCGCGTTCGCTGTCGTGGGAAAGCGCGCGATCGACGAGCGGCAAGCGCGCGCCGAGCGGGCGCGCGTCGAGGCCGAGGAGCGCGCGTACGTCGCCGAGGTCCTCTTTCGTTCGCGCCGCGTCGACGACCCGTACCATCGCGCGGCCTGGATCGCCGAGGCCATCGAGTTCGGCGCGGAGGATCCGGCCCTCCCGCTCGATCTGCTCCGCGCGGGCACGGGCCTGCCGCGCGCCCAGTTCCTCACGCTCGAACCTTCGACGAACCCCTCGTTCCCCTGGGACGATCGGTGGCTCGTCGCGACGCAAGGATCCACGCGCCTCGTCGTCGTCGATCTCCGGTACGACCCCTTCTACAACGCCGCGTCGACCGACCACCCGGACACGCCCGGCTCCTCGGAGCTGCATCCGCGTACGCTCGTCGTGCGCCCGCATGACGCGCCGTTCGTCGAGCGGGTCCCGCTCCCGTTCGACACCGCGCTCGCGACGCGATCGGTCACCGGCGAGGTGCGGATCTTCCGCCTTCGTCCCGACGGCGAGGTCATGCTCGCGGGCATCGCGCCGCGTCGTTGCACGGGCGCGCTCGAGATCGCGGATGCGGCGCCCGTGCTCGCGTGTGCCTCGGACAGCGGCCTCCTCCGCTGGGATCTCCGCCGCTCGGGCGACGTCGACACGCACCCGTTCCAGGGCATCGTGCTCGACGTCTCGCCCGACGGCTCCCTCGTCGCGGCCGCGTCCGGATCGAAGCTCGTGGTCTGGCGGCCGGGCGACGGCAGCCTCACCGAGATCAAGCCGACGAGCGCGGCCGTGCTCGCTCGCTTCGGCCCGCGGGAGCCTTTGCTCGCCCTCGCCGAGCATGGCGCCTTCGAGATCCTCGATCCGGCGCGTCCCGACACGCCGCTCTTCCGCGGCCCCAGCGTGGAGGCGCCCTCGTTCCTCCGCTGGGACGAAGGTGGCCTCGATCTCGCCGTGTGCGGCACGGACCCCACCGGCCCCGACAAGGCGATCGTCGGCGGATTCCACTACCTCCGCCCCGGCCGCCGCGCGCCCGGCGACGCGCTGCCCCAAGGCTCCCCGTGCTCACCCGCGCCGCGCCCCAAGCGTCCCGCGCCCATCACCTCGCCCGACGAGGTCCCTGCGTTCGCGCGTGTCCCCATCGGCCCGCGTGATCTCCTCGGCGGCCATCGCCTGGAGAGCAGCCACGTCGTCACGGGCGACCTCGTCCTCCTCTCCGCTGGCGGCGCGATCGCGCCGCTCGTGCGCTTCCGCGGCGGCGACGGCCCTGCGCCCTCGTCGACGAGCTCGGTGCGCGCCGTGGTCCGCGAGAAGAGCGACGTCATCACGTTCCAGATCGACGACGAAGTCCGCTTCTACCGCGTGACCGACGGCAAACGCGAGCTCGGCCGCAAGGGCAACCTCCTCCGCCGTTGCCAGGACGGCCGTGTCGCCGCGTGGGCGCCCGAGGGCGAGGCGTGGCACGTGTTCGACGCCCGCAGCGGCGCCACCATCGGCAAGGTCTCGCGCGAGCCGGGCCTCGTCCTCGCCGTCGACGAGGCTTGCCGCACGCTCTTCACGCAGCGCCTCGACGGCGCGCTCGTGGCGACGCCCCTCGACGGCGCCGCGCCTGCTGCGCCCCGCGTCATCGCCTCGGCGGACGGCTACGTGTACGACGTGCGCCCGAGCGTGGCGCGCGGCGGGATCGGCGCGGGCTTGTGGATCGCGCTGAGCTCCGGCGCGCTCGCGCGGATCGACGAGGCGACGTCTGCGGTTCAGGTCCTCGGGTATGCGAGCCCGCGCGCGACGGCCCTCGGCGACGGCCCTCTGCCAGGCGAGCTCGTGTACGCCGACGATTCGGGCGTCGTCGTCCTTCGCGCGCGTGGCCCCGAGCGCCTGCTCGAAGCTTCGGGCGCGACCGTGTGGGAGGACGTCTCCGTCGCGCCCGACGGCCGCTCCATGCTCCTCCTCTCGGCCGATCGCGTCGTGGCGCTCGACGTCGCGCGTCGTGAGATCGTGGGCAGCATGCCGCTCCGGGGGCGCACGCGGTTCGTGCCCTGGGATGCGGCGGGATCGGTGCTCGTGTGGTCGTTTGATCGTCCGGGGGACGTGGAAGGCGAGGTCATCCCCCGGGGCCGGCCTCTGGCGGACGCGGTCGCGCGGACCCTTTCGAATCTACGCGTCGATCACGGCCGGCTCGGCCTTCAGCAGTGAACGCCTCTTGCTTCAGGACACGCTGATCAGCTCGACCTCGAAGACGAGCGTCGCGTTCGGCGGGATGAGCCCCGGGTACCCGCGCTCCCCGTAGGCCAGGTGCCCCGGGATCGTCAGCTTCCGCATCTCGCCCACCTTCATCCCGGCCACGCCCTGGTCCCAGCCCTTGATCACCTTCCCGGCGCCGAGCTGGAACTTGAAGGGGCTGCCCCGGTCGCGGGAGCTGTCGAACTTCTTCCCGTCCGTGAGTGTGCCCACGTAGTGCACATGGACCGTGTTTCCAGCCTGGGCCACTGCGCCGTTTCCTTCGCGGAGCAGCTCGATTTTGAGTTCAGCGGTCTCCATGTCGATTCTCCTCTCCCGGGGTCGGCCGGTATTCGACCGATCGGCGGGGCGCTCGTCAAGCGAATCGAGCGCGCGTTGCGACGAACGTGGTGTCTTTTTCCGACCTCGCGCGACTCCGGGCGCGCGGCGGGCTCGCGGGCGCGGTAGGATCGTCGTATGAGCGAGCAGCAGCACGGGCGTATCGCGCTCGTCACGGGGGGCGCGGTGCGTGTGGGGCGGACGATCGTCGAGGCGCTCGTCGACGACGGATACGACGTCCTCATTCATTATGCGGCGAGCGAGGAGCGCGCGCGCGAGGCGCGGGAGCACTTCCTTTCGCGGGGCGCGCGCGTCGAGCTTTGCCGGGCGGATCTCTCGGATCGAACGGGCGTGAGCGGCCTCGCCGCGCGGGCGCGCCGGTTCGGCGCGGGCAAACTCGACCTCCTCGTGCACAACGCTGCCAATTTCGAGCGGGTTTCTCCCGACGAGCTCGACGCGGGCGCCTGGGATCGGGCGATGGCCTTGAACGCGAAGGCGCCTTATCTGCTCACGCTCGCGCTCGCGGCGGAGCTCCGGGCCGCGCGGGGATCCGTCGTGGCGATCGGCTGCGTCAGCGCCGAACGGCCGTTCAAGCATTACATCCCTTATTCGATCTCGAAGGCCGCGCTCGTCTCGACCATGCAGGGCCTCTCCCTCGCGCTCGCGCCCGATGTGCGCGTGAACGTGGTTTCGCCGGGCACGGTCCTCCCGCCGGACGACGTCGACGACGAGCGACGCGAGCGGCTGCGCAGGAAGATCCCGCTCGGGCGGATCGGCGATCCTGCGGACGTGGCGCGCGCGGTGCTGTTTTTTGCGAAAAACCACTTCGTGACGGGCCAGGTGCTCGCCGTGGACGGTGGACGTTCGATTGTGTGAGGGTTCGTCGGGGCTGGATCATACGCTGTTTTTCCGAATTCCCTCACCCAGCGGTTTTTCCGTTTCATGTTAGGTTTCGCCTTCATGAGAACCGATGTCCGCCTCGCCATATCGATGATGTGTTTGCTGGCCGCGTGCGGGGAGGACCCTCCGGTGACCGAGGTCCCCGAGGTGGCCGAGGATCTCTCGTTTCCCGAGGGATTTCTCTTCGGGACCGCGATCGGCGGGTTCCAGGCCGACATGGGCTGCCCGACGCCCGGCCTCGACGGTTGCGTCGATAACGGATCCGATTGGTATGCGTTTGTCACCTCCCCCGCGACGACGATCTCGCCGATGGCATACCTGTCCGGGCAGGACCCCGCTGTCGTCGGCCCGGGCTTCTGGGAGCTCCACGAGATGGATCTCGATCGAGCGCGGGGGGAACTCCACAATGGTGCATTCCGCTTCAGCATCGAGTGGAGCCGCATCTTTCCCGAGGCGACCGACGGCCTGAGCGGGTACGAAGCATTGCGGTCCGTCGCGAACGAGGCGGCGCTCGCACATTACCATACGATGTTGAATGGGCTCCGCGTGCGTGGCATGTCCCCGGTCGTCACCCTGCATCACGGGACGCTCCCTGCGTGGATTCATGACGGCGTCGGGTGCCACCTGGACCTCGCCGCGTGTTCGCCGCGGGGATGGCTCGATCGGGAGCGAACCGTTGCGGAGATCGCGAAGTATGCCGGGTTCGTCGCGCGCGAGTTCGGCGCGGACGTCGATCGCTGGGCCACGCTGGACGAGCCCTTCACCGTCCTCCTCGCGGGCTACCTCGCCCCGAGCGCCGAGCGCAGCCATCCGCCGGCGGTGTCGCAGCCGTCGAGCGCCGCCAAGGAGGTATTCGTCGCGCTCGTCGAGGCGCACGCGCGCATGTACGACGAAGTGAAGGCGAACGACGCGGACGACGCCGACGGCGACGGGAGCCCTGCCGACGTCGGCCTCGTCTATGCAATGACCCCGGCGTCCCCGGCCGATCCGGCGAGCTCGCTCGACGTGAAGGCGGCCGAGAACATGTTTTACCTGTACAATCTGGCCTACCTCGACGCGGTCGCGAAAGGGGAGCTCGACGCGGATCTCGCGGGCAAGAGCGCGAAGCGCGCCGATCTGGAGGGCCGCATGGATTGGCTCGGCGTCAATTATGGAACACGCGCCACGGTGCGGGGCTCGAGCGGCCCCATGTTGCAGGCGTTCACGCCGCTCGGCACGTTCGATCCGCTGGACGTGCGCGCGGGCGAAGAGGATCCGCGGGGCCTCTACGAGATGCTGGCGCTCGCTTATCGAACGTATGGTTTGCCTCTCTATATCACGGGAAATGGGCTCGCTCACCCTCTCGACGACGAGGACGCGGGCCCGAGCTTCCTCGTCCGACACCTCGCCTGGGCGAGCCGCGCGGTGCAAGAAGGGATCGACCTGCGCGGCTACTTCTTCTGGAGCCTCGTCGACGATTACGAGTGGAATCACGGCATGAGCCGGCGCTTCGGCCTTTATGCGGTCGACGCGGACGATCCGCAGAAGAACCGCACGCCGCGCAAGACGGCCGAGACCTATGGCCTCATCGCCGAGGAGCGCCGGATCCCACCCGAGCTCCTCGTGGCCTATCCGGCCCCGCGATGAAGGCCGGGCCACCACCCACGCTGTTCACAGCGAACGCGCTTTCCGCAGCGAGGCGCGTTAAGATGAGGCGTGCTCCACGCCTCGCCCCGCACCCCCCCTCACGAAGGCGCCTGCGTTCGGGAGCGAGGCCCGTGAGCCTCGTCGCGCAGAAGCTCCGGGTCGCCGCCGCGGATCCGGCCGAGCCTTGCCTCGACCGCCCCGTCGTCCGGATCCGCGCGCGTTTCGGCAAGACCTGGGCGGCGCCGGGGACCGGGTTCTTCATCGCGGACTGGCTCTCGTCGATCGTCACGGCCCGGCATGTCGTCGCGCTCGCGGACGGCGCGGTGCCCGCGGAGGTCTCGATCCGCGTCCTCGCCGGCGGCCGCTGGGTCGAGCTCGAGGCCGTCGCCGTCGCGTATCCGTCGGGCAGCGTCGCAGCCGACGATGTGGCCATCGTCCGCGTGAACGCGCGGTGCACGAGCGAACTGCGCATGGCCACGCTCGACGCGCCCGTGGCGGGCCAGATCTGGGGGTATCCGCTCGGGAACGAGGCGCCGCGCCCGCCTGCGATCGTGCCGGCGCGGGCGCGGCCGAGCGAGGGCAAGGTCTTGCTCGATCGCCAGGGCCGCATCGGCATGAGCGGCGGACCCGTCGTCGCGGTCGTCGGCGAGGGCCCGCCCACGGCGGTCGTCGGCATTTACCTCGGGCCTTCCCCGAACGGAGGTGGCCGGGCCCAAACCCTCGCGGCCCCGTCGGTGCTCGCCAGCATGGAAGCCGCGATGGGCTGTGCTTGATTGCTTGCAAAGAGACGCCATGAGGACGAGGACCAAACCTTCAATCGTCGGATTCGGGCTCGCGCTTTTGGGCTTGGCCTCGCTCCAAGATGCGAGCGCCGGACAGGTCACGCCCGTCGTCGTCCCCTCGGATCAGCCTGCGCCGTCCCCGACCCTGGCGCCGATTGCGCCGCCCGTGACGACCTCCGCCGCGACGGCGACGGCGCCCCCGGGCGACGCGGGGGATCCGATTCAGGTCCACGTCGGCCGCGTCGAATCACTCACATCACTCGCCCGCGCCTTGCGGGCCTCCTGCGCGGCACCGGCGGGCGACGATCCCAAGGCCGCGCTCGAAAAGGCCGCGGCGCGCCTCGTGGCCGAGCGAAAAAGAATCGAGGCCGTCGAAGCGCGGCAAAAAAAGCTCGAACAAGATCTCGTCGCGAAGCCCCTCGACGGGCGCACGATCGCGGCTTTGGAGGCGGTGAAACGCGAGCGGAAGGTCATCGAAGAGGCCGCGCGGAAGGACGTCGCGGGCAGGCTCGACGAGCCCGCGCGGAGCCTCGCGGGCCTGCGCACCGACCTTTGCGCCGAGCTTTGCGCCGGGGGGGACACGGCAGCGTCGCCGGTAAATTTTTGCGCCTTTTCGGCGCCCGCCCTCGCGAATGCAGCCGTGATCGCGGATCAACGTAGTGTCGAGGCCGTCGCCCGATACGTGGCACGCAAATTCGATCCGATCCGGGTCGTCCTCGCGGATCGGACCGTGCTCTCCCTTGCCGAGATCGGCGAGGCCGATCCGCTCCTCGCCCGCCAATTCCCCCTCCTGGACGTCCCCGCGGCGGCGACGCAGGTCTTCACCGTGCAGCATACCGGCCTCGAAGTGGCCGCGTTCACGGCCGCCACGCTCGACGTCGGCGTCCGCGCGCTCGCGAGCTTCGTCGGGGATCGGGCCCGGCGCGAGGCGCTCGTGTGGTTCCTCGAGCGATTGCACGAGGACGCTTGTGGCCCTGCGATGACGCCCTCCGGCGCGCCGGGGGATTCGTACCGCGAGATTCGTGGTTTCTGGTTGCCCACGACTTGCGCGCTCTCCACGCGCCGCCTCGATTTCGCGCAATATGGCGGCGGCGAGAGCTTGCTCGGCGCGCTCCGGGGCGCCGTCGCCTCCGACGTGAAGCGCTGGCCCGGCGTCGCGCTCGGCCTCGGCGTCGGCGCCTCGTTGTGGGCAGACGTGAACCTCGGCGGCACCCTCTTCACGTGCGCCGAGGACGCCTCGGCCCCGGTGATTTGCGAGGCCACCGACGCCGATCGTTTCACCTGCGAGACCCGCGTCCAGAGGCGGCTCGCTTGCGGCGCGGAAGTGCGGCTGCGCGGGGCTGCGTCGAAGCTCGTCTCGGACCTCTCGACCGGCGCGAATGCGGCCCTGAGCCTCTCCCATTTCGGCGACGAGCTCGACGGCGCGAACGGGTATCGAGTCCTCCGCGGCGGGCCCCGGCGCCTCTTCAGCCAGCGCCTCGAAGTCGCGGCGTGCGCCGCTTCCCTCCCGCATGTCTTTCAGGAGTACGGCGAGCTCGTCCGCCAAACCCGCCCCGGCCGGGCCGAGGAGACCGAGGCGCTCCTGCTCGCCGCGCTCACCACGTCCCCCGCGTGTTTCACCCTCGTCGGCCGGGGTTTTTCCCGGAACGATTGCCCCGCATTCTCCGATAGCCCCGACGCGACCGGTGCCCGCGCATGCCACCAGAAAAAACCGGCCGTCGCGGGGGACGTCGATGCCGCGCTCCTTGCGACGCTCGAAGCCACAGCGCCCCTCGAAAAACTCTCGACGATCGTGCGGTGGTCGAATTTCGTGCGGTTTCCCGCGGCCGAGATCGGCACCCGCTGGAGCGCCGTGCTCACGGCGTTCGAGGCCTACCGCGCCGCCGCCGAGGCGCTCCGCGCGCCGCTCGATCCCAAGCTCGTGAGCCCGCCGGCCCTCCAGATCGGCGTCGACGTCGACGGGAAGAAGATCGGCGAGATCGTGCGGGCCCTCGAAGCCTACGCCCGCGACACCTCACGATTGGCCAGCCAAACCCAATCTTTCGCGCTCCAGCGCGCCGCTGTCGTGCTCGCCCGCGCGTCGCTCGATCTCGCCGTCGCCTTCGTCGCGGCCGGCGAGCAGCTCTCCGAGGCCGTCTCGTTCCCGGGCCTCTGCAAGGCCGCGACCTGCTCGCCTGGCGAGATCACGCCGATCTTCGCCGCGGCGCGGGCCGAGCTCTTGCGCCTCGCGGTGAGCCTCGAGACCCTCGAGGCGGCGCTCGCCGAGGACTGGGGCAGGGTCGTCGCGCGGGTCATCGCGGCCGCGCGCGCCGACCTCGAGCGCATGTGCCGGGACGAGGAATGCAAGAAGCTCTGCGCCGCGGGAAAGGGGCCGTGCCGCCCCCTCGACGCCCTTGCGCGCCACAGCGGCCTCTTCGCGACCCTCGCCTTCGAGTCCGATCCTGCGCGGATCGCCGCGGCCCTCGACGCGGCCGCCATGCCCATCGGCGGCTGGCGACGGAAAAACCTCCCCGGCGTCACCACGATTTCGCTCGGCGCGTTCCCCGGCATGTTCGTCGGCGGCGAGCTGCGCTTCGGCACCTACGGAACCACCACCGAGCGCGGGAGCGTGCCCCACTTCGTCGCGCCGACCCTGACCATGCCGATCGGCATCGATTTCGCGACCGGGCGCGGCGATTCCAACCTCGGCGCGTTCGTCTCGTTGATCGATCCGGCGGCCTACCTGCAATATGACGTCGCGCAGGACGGCCGTTTGCCCGGGGCGCAGGTCCTCACGTTGCTCGCGCCCGGCGTGTACCTGCGGGCGGGCCTGTTCGACAGCCCCTTCAATCTCGGCGTCTATGGCGTCTTCCGGCCCGGGCTCCGCGCGTGGGAGTCCGGGCTCAGCATGCCGGGCGCGCACGCCTTGCAATTCGGCGTCGCGGCGAGCGTGGACGTCACGCTCTTGGATCTGTTCACGGGCGCGGCCGCGCCGTGATCACCAGGGAATCGTCTCGCCGCGGAAATGGAAGAAGCCCCCCGAATCGGCGCGGGAGAGGCGATCGATGAGCGTGACGATGCCGGCGCCCGCTTCCTCGACGGACGTCGGCGCGCCTGGCCCGCCCATATCGGTCTTCACCCAGTCCGGGTGGAGCGAGATCACCGTGAAATCCTCGCCGCGGAGGTCGATGGACATCGACTTGGTCGCCATGTTCAGCGCCGCCTTCGACATGCGATAAGCGTACGCCCCGCCGTCCGTGTTCTCCGCGATGGAGCCCATGCGGCTCGACACGTTCACGACCTTGCGCACCGAGCTCCGCCGGAGGTGCGGGAGCAGCGCCGACGCGACGCGCAGCGACCCCACGGCGTTCGTATCGAAGGTCCGCGTCACGTCCGCGAAATCGAGGTCCGCGAGCGAGAGCCATTTGCCCATGACGCCCGCGTTGTTGAGGAGCACGTCCACCGCCACGTCGCCGATCGCGGCGGCGAAGGCGCGCACGCTCGTATCGTCCGCGACATCGCAGGCGAAGACGCGCAGCCGCCCGCCCGCGTCCTTTCCGAGCGCGGCGAGCTCGCGGGCGGCTTCGGGGTTTCGGACGCCGGCGTCCACGTGGTCGCCCCGCTCCAGATACCTACGGGCGAGCTCGAGGCCGATGCCTCGGTTCGCTCCAGTGATCACGATGCGCATGTTGTGGGGTATAGCACGGCCGCTCGGTCATTTCCCGACCGATTTGCAGCAACGGAAACCGAGATGGTAATTGCCGTGGCTGTTGGGATCCGTCACGCGGGTCCCGTGCCAGTCGGGCGCGCGCCACCGGCAATCATCCGGGTGGGCCTCGAAGTCCGAGAAGATGAACCAGCTCCCTTTCATCTCGGTCTGTCCCGTGCCCCCGTGGCTCGTCATCTCCTCGGGGCGGAGCGGTAAGTTCATGTGCTCGGCCACGTTTCCATGCTGATCGTACACGCCGAACGGGCTCTTGCACTCCGGGAACGAGCCGGCCGGGAACGTGTTCGTCCCGCAACGCTTCCATCCGCTCGACGTGCACCCTTTCGTCTTGCGGCTCTTCGTCGCGCACTTCGAATGGTCCTTCCCGCGGCCGTACGCCCAGACGATCTCTCGATCTCGGTTGTGCAGATCCTTCGATTCTTTGCGCGCCTTGCCGAACGAATACTCCTGCTCCGGCGCGTGGACGGCCCCGGCACACGCGCCCTCCCATTCGTGGGCGTCACAGAGCCGCTTGCCGATCGCCGCGCAGAGCTCGGCCGCCTCCTTTGCGGTCGGGCCCGTGACCGGGTGCTCGCACGGGATCCCAGGGAATTCGTACCGATCGATGCAGACCCGCGCGTCCGCCTCCTTTTCGCCCGCGAGCGCGTCGTAGATGGGCGTCATGAACGGCGCGCCGCAGGCCGGTTCGTCCTGCTCGAACCCCCCGGCCGTGTTCCGCGCCTCGCGGCATTCCTTGCGCGTCATCGGGTGTTTCGTGACCTTGGGGTTGCCTTGGCCGAGCACGGGCGAGCGCTCGAAAATGGCGCGCACCGCGGCCATTTGCTCGTCCGTGACGTGGAGCATCGATACCATGCGCCGGAAGAGCGCCTCGCGTTGCTCCTCAATCGTATCCGGATAGAGCTCTTCGTCCGGCAGCGGCGGCAGGGGCGCGAAGACCTTCGGCGCGGGTGGCTCGGGCTCCTTGACGCTCGGCGCAGGCGCGGCGGCCGAAGCGGACGGGGAGGGGAGCGACGAGGCGCCTGGGGCGACGTCGTTCTCGCTGGTCTCGGGGGACGAGCACGCGGCGAGGGCCGAGGCGAGGAGCGCCGGGGCGGCGTGGCGGATCACAGAAACGAGCAGGGGCGGCATGCGGCACGTCAGACGCGTGGGCGGCGCGGTCGTCTTCCCGGCGCCACGGCGGGGCAAGCTATACCCCGAGCCGCGCCGCTCGTCACGGGACGTCGAGGTCGAGGAGAAGCATCGCCACGAGCGAGGGCCCGCGGCCCTTCACGTTCGTCACCGAGACCTTGTACGTGTGCCCTTTCGTGGGTTTGAGCGCGACGACGGGCGACGCGTCCTCGGCCTCGTCGCGGCCGGCGATCTCGTTCGTCGTCACGTCGAGGACCTCCAGATCGATGTCATCGGTCCGACCATCGGCGCCGGCGAGGACCACGCTGAGCGGCGCATCGAGCTCGAGCCCGCCCGTCTGGATGCCCTCTTCTTCGGCGAGGATCGTCCCGAAGAACGACCACTCGCCGTCGGCGTGGAAGGCGAGGCCCTGCGAGCCCTCCATCTTCCGCGCGACGAGGTGCGAGGCCCGCGCCGCATTCGAGAGGGTCTGGCCGAACGAGTCGACGAAACGACGCACCGAGATCGATTGACCTCCCTCCCGCATGACGGCGACGACGCCAAACCCGCCGCCTTCGCCTTTTCTCGCGTTCGCCAGGCGAATGCGGTATTTGCCGTCCACGGGCGGGGTGAGCTCGACGACGGGCTGCGCGTCGTCCATCGTATCGGCCGCGATCACCTTGCCCTCGGGGCTCTCCACGGCGAGGTCGAGATCCTCGACGCCGTCCGAGCCTCCGCCGAGGATCACGTAACGCACCCCGCCCCGGAGCGGGCGCGTGACCGACACCTCGCGGCCATTTTCGAGGAAGGCGCCGAGCACGCAGGAGGCGTCCTCGTCGAAGCCGAAGCGTGATTGCCGTTCGAATCGTTGCGCGGCGCCCGTCACGAGCCCGACGGCCTGCGTCATGAATCGGCCGGGCCGCCAGGCGGACCTTTCGTCGTCGTCCGCGTCGCTCGGTCCCGTCGGATCGCCCTGCGCCGCGGGGGATGGCGCGGGTTGCGTGGCCCCCGCGCGAGGCGGCAGGCTCCCTCCGCCGCCGCCACACCCGGCGATGCAGGCGAGGAGGATCGGAAGGACGGCCCGGTTCATGTGCCCCCTGCACAGCAACGGAAACCCGTGTTGTCCTCGGCGACGTGGATGGGCCGAGAGCTCCTCGCGTCGCAGCCCATGTATTTCGCCGAGCTCGAAAACGATCCGCCGCGGCGCCGGCACTCGGGGACGCCCCCATCGCCCTGCATACACGCGTCTTCCCATTCCCACACGTTGCCGCTCATGTCGACGATCCCCTCCGAACCGCCGCCGCAGCCCGGGAGCACGAACGCGACGAGGGGCGCCCCGTACTTCGCATCGGCGCCATTGCACGCATTCGGATCGTAGGTCGAGCCGTAAGGAAACGGCATCTCGCCGCCGTGCGTGCAGGCGCTGTACCACTGGCTCTGCGCGGGATCGTCGTGCCCGAAATAAGGCGTGGGCCCGCCGGTCATGCGCCCGCAAAGGTGCTTGCCGAAGGCCGCGCAGAAGGCGACCGCGTCGCAAAAATCGACGTTCACCACGGGATAGTCGTTCTTCGGCGGCGCCCCCGACGAGGGCACGAACGTCATATTCTCGGCGCAATCGGGGCGCTGCCCGCTCGTGTCCGGAGACGTCTCCAGCCACGCGGCATACTGCGCGTTCGTCACCTCGATCGTGTCGATGCAATACGCCCGGCCGTCCCAGCCGCCGAGCGCGATCATGGGCGGCGTCCCGGGTGCGTCCGGGCACGTCAAGGCGCCCGCGTCGTCGACGAACGTGCCCGTCGCCCCGCCGCTCGCCCCCGTTCCGCCCTCGCAGCCAAGGGCCGCGGCGACGAGCTCGAGCGCCGCGGCGGCGCGGATCAATCGGCGCAGCATCGGAAGCCCGTGTTCGCTTCCGCGGCGTCCCGCGGCCGCGAGCTCGCGACATCACAATCGACGTTGTCCGCCGAACTCGAGAACGATCCGCCGCGGCGACGGCAGACATCCACGCCGCCGTCCGCGGGGACACACGAATCCTCCCATTCCCACACGTTGCCGCTCATGTCGACGAGCCCCTCGAACCCGCCGCCGCAGCTCGCGAGCGTGCCCACGGGCAGGACCGCGCCATAGGCCGCGTCCTTCACGTTGCAGGCATTCGCGTCGTACGCCGGACCATAAGGAAACGCCTGCGTGTCGCCGTGGCTGCACGCGCTGAACCACTGGTTGCGCGAGGCGTCGTCGTGCGCGTAATAAGGCGCCGGGCCGCCGCCGATGCGGCCGCAGAGCCGCTTGCCCACGCCCTTGCAATATGCGAAGGCGTCACACCAGTCGACGGACCCGACCGGATAATCGTTCTTCGGCGGGGCGCCGGTGGAGGGCGTGAACGAGAGATTCGACGCGCACGTCGCGCTCTGGTTCGCGACGCTCGGGCTCCTTTCGAGCCAGGTCGCATATTGTGCGTTCGTCACCTCGGTGGCGTCGATGCAATAAGCCTTCCCGTCCCACCCCGGCACGGCGACCATGGCCGCCGTGTTCGTGATGGAGGGGCATGCCTTCGCGCCCGCGTCGTCAATGAACATCCCGCTGCTGCTGGAGCTCGTGGCGCCGCCCATGCCCCCCGCGCCGCCGGCCGCGCCCATGCCGCCGCTGCCCCCGCCCGTGCCCGCGCCACCCGCGCCCGAGGAGGACGAGCTCGCGCCGCCGTTGCCTCCGTTGCCTCCGCTGCCACCCGTGCCGCCTGTGCCGGTCGTGGAGGACGACGTGGTGGGTTGTCCGATGACATCGGGGGGCTCGCTCGCGCCGCACCCCGCGGCGGTCTGGCTCGCCACGACGGCGACGGGCAGGGTGGCGAAGCCCAGGATCAGGGCACGACGTAGAAGGTCTCGGCGCATCGATCCCTCGCGCTGCAAAAGCATAGGGGCAAGCCCGATGGATACCCCATCAGGGACGCGGCGAGAAGGGCTTGCCCGGGAGGAAGTGAGGAGGAAGGCCCGCGCGGGCCTTCCTCGGGGAGGGGAGGGACGTCAGGGGATGACGCTGAGGATGGGCAGCTCGGTGACCTCGAAGGTGAGACCGGCGTTCGAGCCGGCGCCATTGAGGTCACAATAGGTCCAGCTCGACCCGGCGTTGTGGCTGAAGCGGTAGACGTAATGGTACGTGCCGGCCGTCGCAGGCGCCGTGAACGAGGCCTGGTACTCGTCGTCGTTGCCCACCTGGATGTTGAACGTCGCCGGGACGAACGTATACCCGCTCTGCGTCGTCGGGTTCACGTTCGCCGGCCCATACCCGAGCTGGGCCACGATGGCGGCGTTCGCGCCGGCTGCCTCCGTGAGGCCGGCGTCGAAGACACGACCGTAAATGGTCTCGGTCATCTGGCCGGCATGCGGGGCGGTGCTCGCCGGATACTGGACGACGCAATAATCGATTTCCGTCGGGGCGCCCGACTCGTTCGCCGTCCCTACGATGGGGCAGCTACAAGCGAGCACGGCCGTCGCGGAGTTGCGGGGAGTGACGGTGGCAGCCGTGAAATCGGTCGCGTTCTGGTTGGTGTCCGTGCATCCGCCGTTGTTACGAATTGGTGTTGCTGCGTTGTTCGCGGGTGTGGGCGTCGGGCCAGTCCCTTCGTAACAGGTAGCGTTTCCGTAACCCACGAAATCGATGATCGTCGGACTGGTGGGGCATGCAACCGTCAAGGCCGTCGTCGTATTGACGAGCGCTACCTTGCCACCGGGCCCACCCATGGCGATGTTGCCCGTCTGGTCCGGCGACGGCAGGTCGGTCGTACCTCCGGCACCTGCAGCTTGCTGGATCAGGTAATATCCTCCAGGAGCGATCGTCCCGGTGAGCGTCATCGGGGTCCAGGAGGAGCCGGTCGCGCTCGCATATTGCACGCTCCATCCCGCAAGGTTCACCGGGGTCGTGCCACGATTGTGCAGCTCAATGAAGTCTTGCTTGTAGACCGCGCCCGTGTTGCCGCCAGCGCCATACACCTGGCTGATCACGACCGAGCCCACGCACGAATTCGTCGGCTCCGCCGTCAAGAACCCGTCCGGCGTCGTGTACGCGGCAGCGAGCGGCGTACCCGCTGCATTCTGCGCGCCCGTCGTCACGCGGATCTTGTACGCCGAGAAGTACGAGAGGGCCGGCGCCGGGACGAGCGTCGCGACGGTGTTGCCCATGCTCATCGTCGGCGCGGCCGCCGCGAATCCGAGGCACGTGGCAAAATCGTCCGTCGAGATCTGGATCGACCCCGTGCAGGCCCCGGTCACGGTCGTCGCCGTCAGCGTGGACGGGTTCATCGCGGTGCTGAACGTGACGGCGATCGTCGAGCCGACCGGCACGTCGAGCGCCCCGTCCGCCGGCGTCGTCGCCGTGACCGTCGGCGCCAACGCCCCGACGCAGACCCCCGCGCCGTTGCATTGCGTGCCGCCATTCTGGTTGCACGGCGTGCCCGACGTCTGCGGCGGATGCGACGGCGTCCCGTTGGTGCAGACCTCGAGCGTGCACTGCTGGCCGTCGTCGGCCGGCAGGTCGGTGTTGTCGTTCGCCGTCGTCGTGCCGCCCATGCCGTCGCACACGGACGCCTTGCAATCACCGGGCATCTGCGTCGCGAGCGGCGTGCCGGAAGGCGCGTACGTCATGCCACAGACGCTGGCATTGCAGACCGGCGCGCCGCACTCGGTGACCTGGCCGGGGCAATCCGCGGCCGTGGTGCAGCCGACGCACTGGCCCATACCGTTGCACTGGTTGCCATTGCCGCAATCCGTGCCGGTTGGCAGATTCGTGTGGGAGACGCCGGTCGCCGGGTCGCAGGCGTCGGCCGTGCAAGCGTTGTTGTCGTCGATGGGGACGGGCGTGTTGGAGACGCCGGTCGCCGGATCACATGCGTCCGTCGTGCAGGCGTTGTTGTCGTCGATGGGGACGGGCGTGTTGGAGACGCCGGTCGCCGGATCACACGCGTCCGTCGTGCATGCGTTGTTGTCGTTGGGGTTGACGGGCGTGTTGGAAACGCCGGTCGCCGGATCACACGCGTCCGTCGTGCAAGCGTTGTTGTCGTTGGGGTTGACGGGCGTGTTGGAGACGCCGGTCACCGGGTCACAGGCGTCCGTCGTGCAAGCGTTGTTGTCGTTGACGGTGACCGGGTTCTGCACCGGCCCATTCGTCGGATCACACGCCGCCACGGTGCATGCGTCGTTGTCCTCGGCCGGCAGGTCCGTGGCGTCGTCCACGGGGACGATGTTTCCATTGCCGTCGCAGACATTCCGCTTGCAATCTCCGTCCGTCGGATCCCCCGCGGCCGTACCCTGCGCGGCATTGTTGACGCCGCAAACGCCGGCCGTGCAGGTGCGGGTCTGGCAGGCCGTGTCCTGGCCCTGGCAATCGGCCGCCGTCACGCATCCGACGCACGCGCCCATTCCGTCGCAGAGCAGGTTCATGCCGGCGCCGCACGCCGCGCCCGCCATCACGTTCATGTAGGTCGGCGCGCCATTCGCGCAGGAATCGCTCGTGCACTCGTTGTCATCGTCGGGCAGGTCGGCGTCGTCGTTGACGCTGACCACATTCCCGGCGCCGTCACATTGATCGACCTTGCAATTGCCGTCTTGCTGGGTCGTGACCTGCGTGCCGGCGTTCACGAACGCCGTGCCGCACGTCCCCGCGTCGCAGGTGGCGATCAAGCATTCGTTCCCCGTGGGAGGGCAATTCGCAGGAACGGTACACTCCGGGGTGCCGCCGCCGGCGCCGCCCATGCCGCCGGCGCCGCCCATGCCGCCGCCGCCCATGCCGCCCATGCCGCCGGCGCCGCCCATGCCGCCGCCGCCCATGCCGCCCATGCCGCCGAG
>NZ_JARZHI010000054.1:0-74176 GCF_029946465.1 Polyangium sorediatum | reverse complement strand
TCCTCCGCCCACGCTTCCGCCGACGAGGCCGTCTTTGCATCCAACATCTCCCCCTCTAAATGTCGTCAGAGGGGGCGAATGTACCGATGGGAGATGGGACCAATGCTCAGGGCACGGCCTGGACCGAGGGTTGAAAAACTGCGCTCCACGCAGTTTTTCAAACGGGCCGACGAAGAAGCCGGGCTGCCAGCCGAACCCGCAGCGCGGCTGTCTCGGTTGGCAGGCTCGTCGCCGGTCTTGCCAACGGCTGCTCGATGAACTGCGCACCGCGCAGTTCATCGACCCGGGGTCCAGCGCCTCGCTGGTCCGGGGTGGAGGGGGCGGATAGCCCCCTCCTGGGGCCTGGGGCAAAGCCCCAGCAAACTACGGACAGCCGGCCGGCGTCGTGCCTGTGTAGGCCGTGATCACGCAGCCCTCGAGCGCCACCTTGAGCTCGTCACACGTCGTCTTCGACGCGTAGAACTCGAGGCAGCCGTCGACGCTGCCCTTGTCGTATTCCAGGCACTCGGCGCCGAACTCCGCGCGTAAAAAGCCTGGGCACGTGCGTGACGTGCCGAAACAGCCGAGCGAGAGCATCCGCTTGCTGTGCGCGTCGACGAGCGTATTGCACGCGAGCGCCTCGGTCGTGCGTTCGCCGCTCGCCGGTGGGCGGAACCTTCCGTCGTCGGGCAAGGGCGTGAGATCCGGATCCTCCCCGCCGCACGCGGCGAGGAGCATGGAGAGGATGAGCGCGACGCGGAGCTCTCGCATGCGGGTTACTCTTTCTCTTCGAGGAGGGCCATCGCGAGCGCGTGGAGCACGTCGCGCGCCGAGCCGACCTTGCGCGGCGGGAGCTTCGCGAGCGAGCGCCGCACGATCGACTCCACGGTTCCGATCTTCAGGCCGTCGAGCTCGCGCCCGCGCGCCGTCAATTCGAAGAGCGCGCGCCGCGCGTCGTCCGGATCGGGCTTGCGACCGATGATGCTGCGGCTCTCGAGGCGCTTGAGGATCCCCGTGAGCGTGCTCGGATGGATGTGCAGCACGCTCGCGAGCTCGCCTGCCGAGATGCCCGGGAAGCGCCCCACGATCCGGATCACGAGGCGTTGCGGCCCCGTGACGCCGAGCGACGCCTCCATGCGCTTCGACATCGACTGCAGGGCGTGATCGACGGCCCAGAGCAGGCGCATGAAATCCAGGACCTCGCCGAGCTTCTCGGCCTTGTCCGCCTTCTGCTTCTTCTTTTCGCTCTTTTCGCTGGGTGCTGCGCTCATGACCGAGCCGATTCCCTTTCCGCCAAGCGAGCCACGCTAGCCCACCTCGCCCCGTCGATCGAGACCGTCGAAGGGTGCACCGCGCAGTGTTCGCGCGGCGGCGCCAGACGACCCGTCGGAATGAAACGCAGGAAGGTTCCCCCGGACGATCGTTTTTTGCTCCGACGGTTTTCCTTTTGAGCGGCAACGACGGGCAGGCCATCCTTGACCGGTGCGACTCGAAGATCTTGCCGTCATCGGAAACTGCCAATATTCCGCGCTGATAGACCGCTCGGGGTCGATCGTGTGGTGTTGCCTGCCGCGCTTCGACGCCGAGCCGGTCTTCTCCTCTTTGCTCGACGAGCAGGGGGGGGGTGTCTTCACCGTGGGGCCGGCGGGGGGGGAGCCGGGCGTGCAGCGATATCTTCCGAACACAAACATCCTCGAGACGACCTTCCGCTCCCCCTCGGGCGCGTTCCGGGTCCTCGACTTTGCGCCGCGTTACTTCCAGAAGGACCGGTTCTTTCGGCCGACGATGATCGTGCGGATCGTCGAGCCGCTCGAGGGCACGCCCCGCGTGCGTGTCCGCTGTGAGCCGCGCCTCGGCTGGGGCAAGGGGACGCCGGGGCGGCTCGTCGGGTCGAACCACATCCGGTACGAGGGCTTCTCGGCTCCGCTCCGCTTGACGACGGACATCCCGCTCTCGTACGTGACCGACATCCCGTTCGCGCTCACGGGCAAGAAGCACTTGGTGCTCGCCTGGGGCCCGCCGCTCGAGGACTCGCTCCCGACCGCTTGTGAGCACTTCCTCGGGCAAACGCGGCGGTACTGGGAGCGCTGGGTCATGCACTGCGACATCCCGCCGCTCTTCCAGCAGGAGGTCATCCGCTCGGCGCTCGCGCTCAAGCTGCACTGCTTCGAGGACACGGGCGCGATCGTCGCGGCCATGACGACGAGCATCCCCGAGGCGCCGGGCAGCGGGCGCAACTGGGACTATCGTTACTGCTGGCTGCGCGACGCGTACTACGCGCTCGCGGCGTTCCGCCTGCTCGGGCACTTCGAGGAGCGCGAGCAGTTCATCCAGTACCTCTTCAACATCGCCGCCTCGGCTGCGCCCTCGCTCTCGCTCGGCCCGCTCTATCGTGTCGACGGCACGCCCGATCTCGAAGAGTCCATCCTCGACGCGTGGCCGGGCTACGAGGGGCAGGGGCCCGTCCGCGTCGGCAACGCGGCGGCCACGCAGCTCCAGCACGACGTCTTCGGGGAGATGGTCCTCGCGCTCGCGCCCGTCTTCCTCGACGATCGTTTCGTCGCCGAACGATCGACGCACGGGCTCGATCTCCTGGAGCGGCTCACGCAGAAGGCGATCGAGGTCGCGGGCACGCCGGACGCGGGGATCTGGGAGTTCCGCTCGGACGCGCGGCCGCAGACCTTCTCGAGCCTCATGTGCTTCTGCGCCGCCGACCGCATGGCGCGCGTCGCCGAGCGCCACCGGCCTGCGCGGGCGAACCATTACCGCGCCGCGGCCGAGCGCATCCGCGCCGAGATCGTGGAGAAGGCGTGGCGCCCGGATCTGAACTCGTTCGTGTCGAGTTACGGCGGCGAGGAGCTCGACGCGGCGCTCCTGCAGATGGCGCCGCTCCGCTTCTTGCCGCCGAACGATCCCCGCCTGCACGGGACGATCGACGCGATCCGCGATCGCTTGTCCCAGGGCGGCTGGCTCATGCGGTATCGCGGCGACGAGTTCGGCGAGACGAGCGTGGCGTTCATCATCTGCACCTTCTGGCTCGTCGAGGCGCTCGCGACCGTGGGCCGCAAGGCCGAGGCGCGCGAGGTGCTCGATCGCGCGCGCTCCGCGCTCTCGCCGGTGGGGCTGCTCTCCGAAGACTACGAGACCCGCACGCTGCGGATGTGGGGTAATTTCCCCCAGGCCTACTCCCACGTAGGCCTCATCCACGCAGCGTTCGCGTCGTCTCCTCCGTGGTCCGACATCCTCTAAAGACAAGCCTCCTCCTCGCCGTCCTCGTCGGCGCGCTCCTTCCCTCGATCGCGTTCGGATCCGAGGGGAGCGCGCACGCCGATCCGATCGGCGCCGTCGTCCTCTACCTCGCGGTGATCCTCGCGGCGGCCAAGCTCGGCGGGGATCTCGCCGTTCGTGTTGGGCAGCCCGCGGTGCTCGGCGAGCTCGTCGCCGGCGTGATCCTCGGCAACCTCGGCGCGCTCGGGGTATCGGCGTTCGAACCGATCAAGACGGACGCGAGCATCGACATGCTCTCGCGGCTCGGCGTGCTCGTGCTCCTCTTCGAGGTCGGGCTCGAATCGACGGTCGCGCAGATGCTGAAGGTGGGCGTCACGAGCTTTTTCGTCGCGACGCTCGGCGTGGTCGCGCCCTTCGCGCTCGGCTGGCTCTTCGGCGCGTGGCTCCTGCCGGAGGCGAGCCCGTACGTGCACGCCTTCCTCGGCGCGACGCTCACCGCGACGAGCGTCGGCATCACGGCGCGCGTGCTGCAGGACTTGAAGGCGTCGCAGAGCGCGGAGGCGCGCATCATCCTCGGCGCGGCCGTCATCGACGACGTGCTCGGGCTCGTGATCCTCGCGGTCGTCACGGGCATCCTCGGCGCGGCCGATCGCGGCGGGGCGATGAGCTACGGCGAGATCGGGACCGTGTTCGGCAAGGCCCTCGTGTTCCTCGTCGGCTCGCTCGTGATCGGCGCCAAGCTCTCTCGGCGCCTCTTCTCCGTGGCCTCGCGCCTCCGCGCCCGCGGCGTCCTGCTCGCGCTCGGCCTCGCGTTTTGCTTCTTCTTTTCATGGCTCGCGGGCCTCATCGGCCTCGCCCCGATCGTCGGCGCGTTCGCCGCGGGCCTCGTGCTCGAAGACCTGCACTTCCGCGACTTCACGGCGCGCGGCGAGTCCACGCTGGAGCACCTCGTTCAGCCGATCTCGTCGTTCCTCGTGCCGATCTTCTTCGTGCTCATGGGCGCGCGCACGGACCTCGGCGCCTTCGGGCAGCCGGGCGTGCCGCTGCTCGCGGCGGGGCTCACGGTCGCGGCGATCCTCGGCAAGCAGGCGTGCTCGCTCGGCGTGGGCAAGGGGATCGATCGGCTGACCATCGGCGTCGGCATGGTCCCGCGTGGCGAGGTCGGGCTCATCTTCGCCAACATCGGCCAGTCGCTCACGGTGGGCGGCAAGCCCGTGATCTCCGGCGCGGTCTTCTCGGCCGTCGTGGCCATGGTCATCGTCACCACGATGTTCACGCCGCCCGCGCTCAAGTGGAGCCTGTCCCGACGCGCGGCGAAGTCGCCCAAGCCTCCGATCCCCGGCGCACACGACGCGCATTGACCCGACGAGGCGGTGCTCGTAACACCGATCTCGTGGACGCCCTGCGCACCGACCTCTACCAGCTCACGATGGCCGCGGGGTACTTCCACCGCGGCATGCAAGACAGGCGCGCGACGTGCGAGATGTTCGTGCGCCGCTTGCCGCGGCACCGGCGCTACCTCCTCGCGATGGGGATCGAGCGGCTCCTCGGCTACCTCGAGACCCTCTCCTTCACCGAGGACGAGATCCGCTACCTGCGGGACGTCCCGGCGCTGCGCGACGCGATGACCGAGCCCTTCGTCGAGTACCTGCGGCGCTTCCGGTTCCGGGGCGACGTCGCGGCCGTCCGCGAGGGCACGGTGGTGTTCGCGAACGAGCCACTCGTGCGGATCTCGGCGCCGATCATCGAGGCGCAGATCGTCGAGACGTTCCTGCTCTCGGCGATGAACCACGCGACGATGATCGCGTCGAAGGCGGCACGCGTGGTGCGCGCGGCGGGCGGCGCAGGCGTCATCGAGTTCGGCACGCGGCGCACGCACCCGGAGGCAGCCGTCGACGCAGCGCGTAGCGCGTATGCCGCGGGGTTCGTGGGCACGTCGAACGTGGAGGCGGGCAAGCGCTTCGGCATCCCCGTGATGGGCACGGCCGCGCACATCTGGACGATGGCGCACGCGACGGAGGAGGAGGCGTTCGAGAACTACGTCGCCACGTTCCCGAGCGCGTCGATCCTGCTCATCGACACGTACGACACGCTTCGGGGGGCCGAGCGCGCCGCGCGGATCGCCAAGGACAAGCTGAAGGGCGTGCGCCTCGACTCGGGCGATCTGCTCGCGCTCTCGCGCGCGGTGCGGCCCATCCTGGACGCAGCAGGCTGCACGTCGGCGAAGATCGTCGCGTCGGGGGATCTCAACGAGTACAAGATCGAAGCGCTCGTCCGCGCGGGCGCGCCGATCGATCTGTACGGCGTGGGCACGGATCTCGTGGCGAGCATCGACTCGCCCGCGCTCGGCGGCGTCTACAAGCTCGTCGAGATCGAGCAGGAGGGGAGGGTGGTCGTCCCGATCTGCAAGTTCTCCGAGGGCAAGGCCACGTTCCCGGGGCCGCACCAGGTCTACCGCTTCGTGGACGGCGCAGGCGTGCTCGCGCGCGACGTGATCGCGCTCGCGGACGAGGACCCGCGCGGGCTCGGCGAAGGAGAGGCCGAGGCGCTGCTCGTGCCGCGCATGAAGAGCGGAGCGCGCACGGAGCCGGCCGAGGGGCTCGACGTGGTGCGGGCGCGGGTGACGCGGGAGCTAGCGCGTTTGCCGGGGGCGCTCCACGTGCTCGACGAGGCGCCGCCGCCTCCGGAGCGCACGGACGAGCCGTTCCGCCCCGTGCCCTCTGCGCGGCTGCTCGAGCTCGTGGAGGATGTACGCGCCCGGGTTGTCGGGGCTGCGACGTAGGAGGGAAGGGGCATGCGAACGATTTTCGTCGACGTGGACGTGCAGCGGGATTTCTGCGAGCCAAGCGGCTCGCTTTACGTGAAAGGATCACCGACCGACGCGATGCGGAGGCTCGTCGCGTACGCGGTCGCGCACCACATCCCGATCCTCGGCTCGGTCGACTCGCACGCCTGGGACGCGTGGGAGTTCGCCTCCACGAGCGCCACGGGGCCGAACGGGGAGAAGCCCAATTTCCCGGAGCACTGCGTGAAGGGTACGCCGGGCTGGCTGAAGGTGGATGGCACGCTGCCGCCGCGCTTCCGGTTCGTGCCGAACGTGGCGTCCGCGCCGATCGCGCCCATCGTGGACGAGGTGGTCCGCGGCGAGACGCAGGGCGTGTACTTCGAGAAGGAGGTCTACAGCCTCTTCGTGAATCCGCTCGCCGATCCGTTCGTGAAGGCGCTCGCCGAGCGGTACGGCGAGCCTCTCTCGTTCGTGGTCTTCGGCGTGGCCACGGACTACTGCGTGCGCGCCGCCGCGCTCGGGCTCGCGGAGCGCGGGTACACGACGACGCTCGTCACCGATGCGAGCGCGGGCATCACGGAGGAGGGCGTCGCGAAGGCGCTGCAGGAGATGCGCGCCGCAGGCGTGAAACTCGCGACGTCGTCCCAGGTGACCCCGTGAGCGACAAGGAGTACCCGAAGCCGAGCCTGACCGCAGACGTCGTGACGTTCTCGCTCGACGACACGGGCCGCATCTCCGTGCTGCTCATCCAGCGCGGCAAGGATCCGTTCGCAGGGCGGTGGGCAGTCCCCGGCGGATTCTGCGAGCCCTTGGAGACCGTGCGCGAGAGCGCGGCGCGCGAGCTCGTGGAAGAGACAGGCATTCGAGATCTGCCGATGGTCGAGCTCGGCGTGTTCTCGCGGCCAGGCCGTGATCCACGCGGATGGGTCGTGAGCGTCGCGCACGTCGCGATTCTCCCTGCCAACCGGCGCGGCGAGGCCAAGGGCGGCGACGACGCGCGCGCCGCGAAGTTCTTCTCGATCCGCCTCGACGAGCGTGGTCGCGTGGGACTCACGGCCGACGGCGAGGAGGCAGGCCCGCTCGCATTCGATCACGACGAGATCCTCGCGCGCGCGATCGCGCGGCTCGAAGCAAGCTCGGACATGCTAGGGCCGCTGCTCTTCGGCCAACCGATGTCAGGAGAAGAGGCGCAACGAGCGATCGAGACGGCGCTCTCGCGAGATTGATATGGCGTTCGTATTCTTCGGCCTGACAGGCGGGATCGCGTGCGGCAAAAGCACGGTCGCAGCGCGCTTCCGCGAGCAAGGCGTGCAGGTGATCGACGCAGACGTGGTCGCGCGTCAGGCCGTCGCGCCGGGGACGAGCGGGCTCACAGAAATCATCAAGCTGTTCGGCGAAGGCGTGCTCCGGCACGACGGAACCCTCGATCGCAGCAAGCTCGGTTCCATCGTGTTCGGCGACGAGGAGAAGCGTCGCGCCCTGAACCGCATCCTGCACCCACGCATCGGAGCGCGGACGATGATGCTCGCGCAAGAGCTCGCGCAGCGCGGCGAGCCCCTCGCATGTTACGAGGCCGCACTGCTCGTAGAGAACGGGCTGACAGACGCCTTTCGCCCACTCGTCGTGGTAAGCGCACCCGAAGCCATCCAGGTCACGCGCACGATGGAGCGCGACGGCGTCGACGAGAAAGCCGCCCTCGCGCGCATCCGCGCACAAATGCCCGTCGCAGAGAAGGTCAAGGTCGCCGACTACGTGATCGACACGAGCGGCACGATGGAGCAAACGATCCAACGCGCCGACGAGGTCCTCGCCGCCATCCGCGCAAAGGCGGACGCGAGCTAGGCTCAGCGCGAGGCGTTGCGCTGGGGCTTTGCCCCAGGCCCCAGCAGGGGCTGTCCGCCCCTGCACCCGGACCAGGCACGGCCTGGACCGGGGTCGATGAACTGCGCGGTGCGCAGTTCATCGAACAGCCAGGGTCAAGACCGGCAGCGGCGTCGCGCTCGAAGACCGCCGCGCTGCTGGTTCTGCTGGCGACCAGGGTTCTTCGTCGGCCTGTTTGAAAAACTGCGCGGAGCGCAGTTTTTCAACCCTGGGTCCAGCGCCTCGCTGGTCCGGGGTCGAGGGGGCGGACAGCCCCCCGCGGGGGCCGGGGCAGCGCCCCGGCGCGACGCCTCCGACTAGACCCGCTTGGCGGCTCGGAATGTGGCTTCGTCGCGGGCCCAGGTGACGCGGATGAAGGCGGCGGCGTTGCCGCCTCGGTCGGGGTGGGTTTCCAGGGCGCGGCGACGGAAGGCGCGGCGGATGTCGTCTGGGGAGGCGGTTTTGGGTAGGCCGAGGACTTCGAAGGGGCAGAGGGTGGGGTCGGCGATGGTGGGGGTGGATCTGCGACGTTTTTGTCGTGAATCTTGGGGCGGGGGTTCTTCGTGGGGGGTGCGGGTTTTGGATTCGACCCAGGGGGGTTGCCCGGCTTGCACGCGGACCCAGGCGCGTGCCCAGATGGCTTCGATTTCGCGGAGGGGTTGGCCTGCGGTGCGCTCGGCTTGCTTGCGCGCTTCTTCGAGAGACTTTGCGCCGCCGGAGAACGCGTCGGGTTTGCGGAATGGCGTGCGCGTGGGCTCGCCTGTCCACCAGGCGCACCAGAGGTAGCGGCGGCGCTTGGTGGTGGTGATGGAGACGACGCCGGGCATGGGGGGACTTTGGCGGGAAGGATGGCTGTGAAGTGGGGGGCTGTCACGTGTTCGACGCGGCGTCGCTTGCTTGGGCTTTGGCGCCGAAGCGGCTGTCATGCGGGCGCACCACCTTGCTGTCACGGCTGCGTGACATCTGTCTTGGCGCCGTTACGCGTGGACGAGGGGTGGCTTGCGTCGTGCCGCGGTGATTCGTATCGGGCGAACCTGGCATGCCGCGTGCAGCCCTTGAAGATCTCTCGTGAACGCCGCCCCATCGGGGCGTGCGTTACGGCTGACGTGGAGTCTCCATGAAACGAAAGATCCTTCCTGCATCGCTGCTCCCTCTCTTCGCGTTGCTCGCGCTTGCGTGCTCCGGGAAGGACCCTGAGCCCCCGCCGCCGCCTCCTGATTACCTTTACGACGTCGAGGCGCAGCCCTTCGGCAAGACGTACGAGCAGTGGGCCGAGGCGTGGTTCCAATGGGCGTTCTCGATCCCCAAGGCTGAAAACCCGATCCTGGAGGGGCCTTGCGACCAGGACCAGACGGGGGACGTGTTTTTCCTGGTGGGCAATACGGGCGGCCAGACCACGCGCGCTTGCACCGTTCCCTCGGGAAAGGCGATCTTCTTCCCGATCGTCAATTCCATCGCGCGGACGTGCCCGGAGTATGTCGCCATCGACCCCAGCCAGATGTGCGAAACGTTGACGTCGGAGACTGAGATCCACGACGTCGCTACGTCGTTCTTCGAGGACTACGAGGTCACGGCGACGCTCGAAGTCGATGGCAATGCCATCACGGGCCTCGAGGACCGACGCGCGCACACGGCCACCTTCGACGACCCCACGTCGAGCCAGGCCGAGGATATCTTCGGGACCCCTTGCAGCGGCCCCATCCGGGAGAATTCTTGCGGCGTGCCGGTGGACTCGACGCGGATTGCCGCCGCCGACGGCCTCTGGGTCATGCTGAAGCCCCTCTCCGCTGGAGACCACGAGATCCGGTTCACCGCGAAGATCGTGACGGCGCCGGATCAGGCGTTCGAGCTGGACGTCACGTACAACCTCACCATCACGCCTTGATCGTACGCTCCCGCCGTTGCGGGACATGAGCCCGCCGTTGCGGGACACGAGCCCGCCGTTGCGGAACACGAGGCCGCCGTTGCGGGACACGAGGCCGCCGTTGCGGGACACGAGCCCGCCGTTGCGGGACACGAGGCCGCCGTTGCGGAACACGAGCCCGCCGTTGCGGAACACGAGCCCGCCGTTGCGGGACACGAGGCCGCCGTTGCGGGACACGAGCCCGCCGTTGCGGGACACGAGGCCGCCGTTGCGGAACACGAGCCCGCCGTTGCGGAACACGAGTCCGCCGTTGCGGAACACGAGGCCGCCGTTGCGGGACACGAGTCCGCCGTTGCGGAACACGACCCGGGCCTTGCGGAACGCAACCCGGCGGCCCTCCGCTGCCGGGCACGCCTGTCTTGATGTTCAGTGTTCGTCGTGCCAGCCTGGGCCCTGGGAGCGCATGGCCTCGTTTGCATCCAAGCTCGCCCGCTTGCCGCCGATGCCCGGGGCCGCGTCTGCGCCTGCCGCCGCGCCTGCGCCTGCCCCTGCGCCCGCTCCCGCCCCCGAGCCCGTTCCCGTTCCCGAGAACGCCGCGGCCGCGCTGAAGTCCAAGCCGTCGCTCGACGAGCTGCGTGATCGGATCGCCCGCATCCTCGGCAAGGCCGCGCCCACCGCGCCGCGGCCCGATCCCTCGCACACCGAGCTGCCCTTTTTCGTCGAGCACACGACACGGGGGCCGCTCTACGTGCGTCGTGATCGCACGCCGCCCGCCGCGCGTGTCGGCCGAGCGCCGCTCGTGGCCGCGCGGGATGCCGAGCCAGGCCTGCTCTCGCTGCTCGCGCTCGATCCAGCGCTCGCGGCCTGCGACGCACGGCGCGCGCTCTTCATCGACACCGAGACGACAGGGCTCCAGGGCGGCACCGGCACGGTCGCGTTCCTGCTCGGGATGTCGTTCTACGACGAGGCCCAAGGCGCGTTCATCCTGGAGCAAGCGCTGCTGCGGCGGCTCGGCGAGGAAGCGCCCATGCTGGAGCTGCTCGCGCGAAGGCTCGACGAGGCCTCGATGATCGTCACGTACAACGGCAAGTCCTTCGACATGCCACTGCTCCGCGCGCGCTGCGTGATGAACCGCATGCCGCCGCCGCGGGAGTTGCCGCACCTCGATCTCGTACACGTCGCGCGCCGCATCCACGGGCATCGGCTCAAGAGCCGCACGCTCGCCGCGATCGAGAGCGAGGTGCTCGGGCGCGAGCGCGTGGGCGACGTCGGAGGCGCAGACGTGGTCGCGTGTTACATGCACTATCTGCGCACGTCGGACGAGGGCGCGCTCTCCGGCGTGGTCACGCACAACGAGCACGACGTGCTCTCGATGGTGGCCCTCGTGGGGCTCTACGGCGAGCCGATGAACGGCGGGCTGCCCGGCGCAGACCTCGCCGGCGTGGCAAAGACGCTCCGTCGCGCAGGCGAGCTCGATCGCGCAGCGGAGACCGCGGAAGCGGCCGTCGCGCGAGGCGGCGGCGCGCTCGCGAAGCGAACACGCGGCGACATCGCGAAGGCGCGCGGAGACAAGGCGCGCGCGCTGCTCGACTACCAGGCGCTCGCCGAGGAGGTCGACGATCCTTCCGTGCGGCTCGAGCTCGCGAAGCTCTACGAGCACCACGTCAAATCATTCGCAGCAGCGCTCGCGCTCGTCGAGCGCGGGACAGGCGAAGCAGACGCGGCCACGGAGAAGCGGCGCACGCGGCTCCGGCGCAAGATCGAGAAGCGTCCGTGAAGAGGTGGTTCGTCGCGCTCGTGGGGCTCGTCGTCGTGCCGGGATGCGGGTATCGCCTCGTGGGCGCCGCAGCCGAACACGCGGAGCCACTCGCAGTCCTACCTGCCCCCGGAGTGGTCGCATCCGCCGCCGCCGAGGAGGGGGTCGTCGCGGGCGCACGCGCCGAGCTCGCAGCCGGAGGCCTGCTCGCGTCGTGTGACCCACGCACCGACGCGCGATGCCCAGCCCTCGTCGTCGAGCTCGTGCGTGTCGAGGAAGGCGGCGCAGCACCAGGCGTCGCGACCCGCGACGGCCCGCCCCTCGCGCGCTCCGTGACGTTCACGCTCCGCGGCCGCGCCTTCGTACGTCGCACGAAAGACGCACCCCCCGATCGACTCGGCCCCGACGTCACCGTGCGCGAGTTCGCCGCACGAGAGGACGATCCCACCTCGTTTCACGCGACCCGTGAGGAAGCCCTCCGCCGCGCGGCGCTTCGCCTCGGCGCGCAGCTCGTGCGGCGGGCCCTCGAGTGAAACGTCGCGCCGGGGTTTCACCCCGGACCCCGACCAGGGGTTGTCCACCCCTGGACCCGGACCAGGCACGGCCTGGACCGGTGATGCAAAAACCGCGCATCGCGCGGTTTTTGCAACGGGCCGAGTCAAGACCAGCGACGGGCTGGCCAGCGCGAACGGGGGGACAGCGCCGCCGTCTTGGTTGGCAAGGTGGTCCGTGGTCTTGCCACGGGCCCGTCGTAGAAACCGCGCATCGCGCGGTTTCTACGCCTTCGGTCCAGGCCGTGCCTGGTCCGGGGTGAAGGGGGCGGACAGCCCCCTTCCGGGGTGCGGGGCAGAGCCCCGCGCGTCCCCGTGGGGCTCCGCTGGGAGGTTTGCCCACTGGCCTTCCCCCGTGTGCGCCCTCCTCGGGGCGGGGCCTTTCTCCAGCAATGACAAACAGCGCTGCGTAGGCTACCGTGGGAGACGATGATTACCGTCGGCTGCGCCGGCTTTCCCGTCCCAGCGACGAGGTACTTCCGCGAATTCATGTTCGTGGAGGTCCAGGAAACCCACATGTCCATGCCTGGCCCTGGCACCATCCGGCGGTGGCGGCGCGAGGCCCCGGAGGGGTTTCGGTTTGCGTTGCTTGGACCGCGCGAGGTCGGGCAGGAGGGGTTCCGGGATGGCAAGGTCATCGAGACGGCGCTGAAGGGTCTCGAGGGCGTGGCGGAGGAGCTCGAGGCCAAGACGGCGGTCTTCGTGGCGCCGCCCGAGTTTGCGCCCAGCAAGACGAACAAGGGCATGCTCCGGGAGTTCCTCCATGCCGTGCGTTCGCGCTTCGACCGCGTCGTCTATGAGCCCGCGCCTGGCTGGGACCCGGACGAGTGTGACGAGCTCACGCAGGAGGTCGGGGCCCTCGCGGCGCGGGATCCGCTCGTCTCCGGCCTCTCGAAGCTGCCGACGGGGTACTACCGCTTGCACGGCCCTGCGGGGCACAAGTCCAGGTACGAGGATCCGGCGATCGAGAAGCTCGCCGACATCGCCCGCGGCGGCAGGCATCACAAGGATGCGACGTACGTGTTCACGAACGTCGACATGTTCGCGGATGCGAAGCGCTTCAAGAAAGCCTTGAAGCTGTAGCGTTTGCGCCTCGGCGCGGACGCGGGAGGCCTCGCGCGCGCGCGCGCCGCTTCTCGCGGGCGGGGGCTTGCGATAGGCTGTCATCGTGCGCGCCTGGCTGGCTTGCTTGTTCCTGCTCGCGCCGACCGTGGGGCTGGCGTCGAGTTGTGCCCTCGAAGGCTTCGAGAAATTCACGCCTCCGCCCGAGTCCGAGGAGCTCTGCGGCCACGCGTCGGTGCCGGGGCCTCCGGCGCCGACGCCCCCGAACGACGCGGCGCCCGAGGAAGAGTTCGTCGTGGCGCTGCGTGTCCTCCGGCTGAAGACGGACAAGGACGGCGCTGATCTCGGGCTCGATCTCGACAGGTTTTGCAGTTGCCAGGGCGAGGAGCGGTCGTGCATCCCGCCGGAGGGGCAGCCGGAGAAGTTGAGCTGCGACAAGGCGATGGGGCGGGACAACCAGATGCCCGCGCTCTTCAGCCTCGTCGAGCTCGCGCTCCAGGTGCAGGACCTGTCGGAGCGCTACAGCCTGTTCGCCGAGCTCGGGAGCTGGGGCATCATCTTCCACGTCAGCGGCTACAACGGCCAGCCGAACGACTCGAAGGTGCGCGTCGCCTGGTACGGGAGCGAAGGGACGGAGGCGCAGCCCGCGTGGGACGGGAGCGACGCCTGGCCGATCGCGACGAGCACGCTCGAAGACCCCGCCAACGTGAACACCCCGAAGTACTACGACAACGACGCGTACGTGACCGACGGGATGCTTGTCCTCTCGGCGCCGGTGGGTGGGATCGCGGTCGCCGGCGGCAACACGCGGCTGCACATCAACCTGTCCTCAGGCACGATCCAGGCGAAGATCCTGAAAGACAGTCTCGGGCGCTGGATCCTGCGCGACGGCCTCATCGCAGGGCGCATCCCGCAGGTCGAGCTCTTCCGGATGGTGCAGAGCTTCCGCGACGACACGGGCAAGCCGTTCTGCACCGACAACATCTTCTGGGGCGCGACGCAGGACGCGTTCTGCCGCGGGCTCGACGTGCAGACCGGCCCACCCGAGCCGAACAAAGCCTGCAACGCAGTCTCGTTCGCCGCAGGCTTCGACGCCGACCCCGCGGTGATCGGCGTGCCGAAAGCGCCAAACCCCGACTCGCCGGGCTGTCCAGCCGAGACCGATCCGATCGCGTCGTTCACGATGTTCGGCTGCCCGCCGCCGATGAACCCCTGATTCACTCCATCGCAGCGTCGCCCGCGTCGTTCCCGGAGGGCGTCGTCGTGCCCGTGTCCGCCGGCTTCGCGACGAACGCGCAGTCGGCGAGCTGCTCGGGCTTGCGCGCGATCACCACGCACGGCGTGATCGCGGCGGGATCCGCGGCGGCGACGAGCGGCTCGGCGGGGCAGTCGGCCATCGTCGCCGCGCCCGCGCGTGCGCAGGCGGCCACGGCGTGGACGGCCTCGACGCAGCGGGCCGTCGCATCGGCGCCGGGCTCCTGGCCGCTCTGGAGGCCGTGCAGGCATTGATCGCGGTAGAGGTCGATGCAGTGCATCGCCTCGGCCTCGGTGGCGCCGCAAGCCTGCGTGGCTTCGCACCGCGCCGATTCGATCTCCCGGCAGGCGTCGATCCCGACGGCATCCGTGCCGCAGGCGCTGGCCGCGCTGCCGACGAGGAGACCGAAGGCCGCGGCGAAGAGGTGGCGGAGTTCGGGGCGCACGCGCACGGCGGTCCGGTAGCACGGCTCTTGGCCATGCGTCGAGCTTTCGGCAAAGCTACGCGCCCTGATGCCGCCCCGAGGGAACGTCTCCCGTCCCGGGCGCGCGCGTGCCGGGTTCGACCATGACGACCGCGATGATCCTCTGCGCCGGCCTCGGCACGCGCCTTCGGCCGCTCACCGACGAGACGCCCAAGCCGCTCGTTTGGTTCGGCAACAAGCCGCTGCTCTTTCACATCTTCGATCGCCTCGCCGCCGCCAGCGTCGAGCGGGTCGTGCTGAACACGCACCACCTCGCAGAGCGCTTCGAGTCGCGGCTGTTCTTGAAGGCCCCGGTCAGGGTGACCCTCGTGCACGAGCCGAAGATCCTCGGCACCGCGGGGGGCGTCGCGGCGGCGGCCCCCGCGCTCGGGCCGGGGGACGTGCTCGTGTGGAATGGCGACATCCTCGCGACGTTCTCCGTCACGGCGCTCGAAGGGGCCCACGCGCGCGCGAAGGCCAAGGGCGCGATCGCCACGCTCGCGGTCGCGTTCCGGGATGACGAAGAGATGCGGGTCGGGGAGGGGACCGTCGGCCTCGGGGAGGATGGCTCGATCGTGCGGCTGCGCGGCGAGACGTTTGGTCGTGAGGTGCGAGGGGCGGATTTCATCGGCGTGCAGATGCTCGGCGAGGTGGCGCGCGCACGCCTGCCCAGCGAGGGCTGCCTCGTCGGCGACGTGTACTTGCCGGCGCTCCGCGCGGGCGAGCGGGTCGCGGCGAGCGCGATCGTGTCGCGCTTCTGTGACCTCGGCACGCCCCAGGCTTATTTCGAGGAGAGCATGCTCTGGCTCGCCGAGTTCGGATCGTGGCGCGGTGACGACGTGCACGTCGCTCCCGACGTCTCCCTCGAGAGCGTCATCCTCGGCGACGGCGTGACCGTGCGAGGGCAGGGCGAGCTCCGCAAGGTCGTGGCCTGTCCCGGCGCCGTCGTGGAAGCGCCGCTCGAGCGCGCGATCGTGCTCGGGAGCGGCACGATCGTACGGATCTGAACGAATCGCTCAGTCGGGGAACAACGTCTCCACGTGCAGCGCAGGCGCGCCGTCCTCGAGCACCCCGCCCAGGATCGCGAGCGTCCCGTTCGGCGCGGCCACCACCGCCGCGCCCGCGCGGGGCTCGCGGAGCGGTCGCTCTTCCACCGTCGGCCCGCTTCGATCGATCACGAACACCCGCACGAGCTTCGCCGCCGTCGCCTCGTGCCCGACCACGAGCATCCGCGAGCCGCCCAGCGAAAACCCCTGCGCCCGCGTGAGCCCGGCGGGCAACGCCGCGCCCGCCACCTCCTCGGTCGCGCAAGCCGACGTGCAGCTCGGGCTCCACGTCCGGACGTTCGCGGGTGCGCCCGCGCCGTCGAGCCCGCCGACGAGCGCCATCTTTCCATCCCCCGCCACCACCGCCGCCGCGCCTTCCGTCGCGTCGGCCGGCATGTCCCTCGGCGCGAACGCCGTCCCGCCCTCCGGCAGCACCTCGAACCCCGCCGCGCTCGTGTTTCCCCCGGCCACCACGAGCCCCACGCCCGGCGCCCACGCCGCCGCCGCGCCTCTCCGCGCCGCCGACAGCCGTAGCACCGAGAGCGCGCCCGCCGAGCTCACCACGAGCACGACGTCCGTCGCCGTCCCCGCCCGCGTCGCGCCCACCACGTAACTCGTGCCGGACGGCGACTCGACCACGAGCCCCCCGGCCACGTCGGCGAACGAGCCCGCGCTCGCCGGCCACGCCACCGCGTACGCCGAGCCGTCCGCGTCCACCGCGCTCGCCCCCGTCTCCCCGAGGAGCATCATCCCGCCCGGCCGCCCCACGATCGTCCGCGCCGAAAGCGGAAGCGCCGGCGTCACGGCCGGCCCCAAGCCGAGCAGATCGTAAAAATCGCCGAGCCGCACGTCCGCCGCACCGTCCGCGCTCGCCGCCGCGCTCCCGCCCGTCGTCACCAGGAACTGCTCGCCCAGCACCGCGGCCGGCGCGTCCACGTGCGCCCGCACGAGCCCCCCCGGCGGCCGCGCCCACTGCCCGACGCGCTGCACGAACACCGGGATGTCCGCGCTCGCGAACGCGCCGGGCACGATGCCCGTGAGCGAGCGGCCTCGCACGACGGTCGCCCCCTCGGCCGTGGTGCCCGTCACCTCGACGCCGAGTGGCTCGTCTTCGGGCACCTCGCCGAGGTCGAACGTGCCGCCGGGCGTCGTCTCCGCGGCGAACGTCGTCCCGCTCGCCGTCTTGGCTTCGATGCGGATCTTCGTCACGGCGGGCGTGGCCGAGAACGTGTCCGACTCGTGTCCCGTCACGATCTGCAGCGTCCGCTCGATCGGCTCCTCGCTGCATCCGCTCCCGAGGAGCGCCGCCGCCACGAGCCACCTAGCGCGTCGGTCCATTCGAGCGTTCACGCGGCGCGAGCGTAGCCCGAGCCCGGCGGCTTTTCATCTCGCCGCCGCGCCGCGCGGCCCCCGTGCTAGCAGGATCTCGCCGTGCTCGTCGGTCGACACCTCCCTCTCGCGCCCGATCCGATCGCCCTCGCCGAGCGCCTTCGCGGAGCCGCCGCGGACCGCCTCGCCCTGCTCCACGCGGCCGATCGCACCCCCGGCCCTTACGCTCGGTTCTCCTACGTCGCGTGTGATCCCGACCGCCAGTCGAGCGCCCTCGATCCGCTCGCCGACGATCCCGACTTTCCGGTCGGCGGCGCGACGGGCACGTTTCGATCCGTGCCCCGCTGGATCGGCGTGCTGCCGTACGAGGGGCACCGGCACCTCGAACGTCCCGGCTGGTCACCACGCGAGGGAGATCGGCGGCCGCGGGCGATGCTGGAACGGCCGTTGTGGCTCCGGTACCCGGCCGTGGTCGTGGTGGACCATGCCGAGGGCCGCGTGTTTGTGGTGGGCGTCACGCAGGACCACGTCGAGGCGCTCGCGCGTCGCCTGCTCGCGGCGCCTGCGCCTGCGCCTGCGGGGCGGGGGGCGTTTGCCGTCGAGGTCGCGGATGCGGAGCCGACGCGGCTTCACCTGGAGCGGATCCTCGCCGCCAAGGAGCTCATCGCCCGGGGGGAGCTGTACCAGGTCAACCTGGCGCGACGGCTGCTCGTGTCGCTCGTGCGGGGCGAGCCGCTCGATCTGCACCGCCGCTTGAGCGCCGCCGCGCCGTCCCCGTTCGCCGCGTGTCTGCACCTCGGTCGTGATCTCGCCGTGGTGTCTACGTCCCCCGAGCTGCTCCTCGAAGCCCGAACGAGGCAATCGACGGAAGGCGTGGAGTTTCCGCAGGATAGGATGCGACCCTTCGCGTCGGACGTGCGAGAGGGCCAAAAGCGGCCCGATCGGGGAGGGGAGCTACGACGGAACGCAGTTCTGAACTCGGTACCTTTCGGACGATTGTTCACGTGTCCCATCAAGGGCACGCGACCGCGTGGAAAGGACGCCCGCGAGGACGCGGCGCTCGTCCAGGAGCTCGACCAAGATCCCAAGGAAAACGCGGAGCTCACGATGATCGTGGACGTGGAACGTAACGACCTCGGGCGCGTCGCGGCCGTGGGATCGGTCCAGGTCCTCCACGGGCCCGGTGTGGTTACGCACAGAACCGTCCACCACCGCGAGGCCTTGCTCGGGGCGTGGACCCGGCCCGGCGCGACCCGGCACGACGTCCTCGCCGCCATGGTCCCGAGCGGCAGCGTCACCGGCGCGCCCAAGGTCCGCGCCATGGAGGTCATCGCCCGCCTCGAAAGCGCGCGCCGCGGCCTCTACACCGGCGGCTTCGGCCACGTCGCCCACGACGGCAGCGTCACCCTCGCCATGGCCATCCGCACCGTCGTGCTCCAGGGCCGTGAGGGCGAATACTTCACCGGCGGCGGCATCGTCGCCGACTCCGACCCCGCCCGTGAGCTCGAAGAGACCCGCTGGAAGGCCCTTCAACTCGAAAAAGCGGCAAATCGGGCCTTCGTGGGATCGTGATGTACACCGATGTAGGACCATGTGTTGACAGAAAGTTGGTGGTTCGAGCGGCCTCGGGGTACTAATCCGCCCGTACGATGGGCGTCGAAGAGCAAGTTCGGAATCTGGTGGTGGGTGCACTCACCGATCTGGCGGGGAGTGGAGTCCTGCCGTCGGAAGTCACGTCTGTAACGTTCTCGGTGGAGCGCCCGAAGCGCCCCGAGCACGGAGACCTGGCGACGAACGCGGCCCTCGCGGTCCAGAAGGCAGCCAAGAAGCCGCCTCGGGAGATCGCGACGCTGCTGGCCGAGCGCCTCGGCAAAGAGCCCGACATCCGCGCTGTGGAGATCGCCGGGCCGGGCTTTCTGAACCTGCGCCTCGCGCCGGCGATCTACCAGCGCGTGCTCGGCGACGTGACGGCCGCGGGGCCGGCCTTCGGGCGAGGACCCGCGGGGCTCGGCGAGCGGGTGCTCGTCGAGTTCGTCAGCGCCAACCCGACGGGCCCGCTGCTCATCTCGCACGGCCGAGGCGCGATCCTCGGCGACGCGGTGGCGACGCTCCTGGAGGCCACGGGGCACCGCGTCACGCGCGAGTACTACATCAACGACTTCGGCAACCAGATCCGGCTGCTCGCGGCGAGCGTGCTCGCCGTGGCGCTCGGCCGCGAGCCGCCCGAGGGCGGCTACGGCAAAAACGACTACCTCGAGGATCTCGTCGCCTGGCTGCAAAAGACGAGCCCCGAGCTGATTGCCGACGACAAGGTCGAAGAGCTCGCGCGCGTGTGCGTGTCGCGCATGCTCGACGGCGTGCCGGGCTCGAAGGCGCTGCCGGGCATCAAGAAGACGCTCGCGTCGCTGCGCATCCAGTTCGACGGCTGGTACTCCGAGGAGAGCCTGCACCGGTGGGGACGCGTGAACGCGGCGCTCGCGGAGCTCCAGACGCGCGGCTACCTCGAAGAGCGCGAAGGAGCGCTCTTCTTCAAGAGCACCGACGAGGGCGACGACAAGGACCGGGTCGTCAAGAAGCGCGACGGCTACTTCACGTACTTCGCGAGCGACATCGCGTACCACGCCGACAAGATCAACCGCGGCTACGACCGGCTCGTGAACGTGCTCGGCGCCGATCACCACGGCTACACGGCGCGGGTGCGCGGCGCGCTCGCGGCGCTCGGCTTGCCGAAGGAGCGCTTCGAGGTGGTGCTCTACCAGCTCGTGAACCTGCTGCGCGACGGCAAGCCCTACAAGATGGGCAAGCGGCTCGGCAACCTCGTCACGATCGAGGAGGTCGTCGACGAGATCGACGAGGCCGCGCGGAGGAAGGGCGCCGGCGCCGACGCGCTCCGTTACTTCTACCTCGCGCGGCGGAGCGACACGACGATCGATCTCGACATCGAGCTCGCCAAGAAGGCCTCGATGGACAACCCCGTCTTTTACCTGCAGTACGGCTACGCGCGCCTCTGCTCGATCCTGCGCCGCGCCCAGGAAAAGTTTGGGCTCCAAGTTCCGAGGCACACGCCCGCGCTCGCCGCGCGCCTGGAGCACCCGGACGAGCTCGCGATCCTCGGGCGCCTCGGGCGCTTCCCGGCCATCGTGGCGGAGGCCTCGGCGCTGCGCGAGCCGCACCGGATCCTGTTCTACCTGCAGGAGCTGTCGCAGGACTTCCAGAGCTACTTCACGCGGCTGAAGAAGGACGGCGACACGATCCTGCCGCTCGACGCGCAGATGGCGGAGGCGGGCTGGCAGGAGACGTGGGATCGCCCGAAGAGCGAGGCGCGGCTGCTCTGGATCGAGGCGATCCGCACGGTGTACGGCGCGGGGCTCAAGCTCGCGGGGATCACCGCGCTCGAGCGGATGCACAAGCTCGAAGGCGAGGCCGTCGCCGCGGAAGCAGAGCTGGGGTTTGGGGCGGAGGACGCCGAAGGCGATCCGCAGCCCCAAGCGTCGAAGAAGGAGGCCGAAGCGTCATGACCGTACGTTCGGACATCGGGGACGGCGGGGCGATCAAGAACCTGGAGGACATCCAGGAGGCCGATCCCGCGTCGCGACCGTCGCGCGCCTCGGCGCTCGTGCTCGCCTCGCTCGGCGGCGCGTGCATCATGTTCGCGGCCGTCGCGCTGCTCCGCGCGCCCGTGAAGGAGAAGCCGACGAACGTGGATCCGCTCGGCGATCTCGTGGCGAAGGCGCACCCCGCGGGCGTGAAGGTGGAGAAGAGGCCAGATCTCGCCGGCCACGAGATCACCTTCCCGGGGATGCTCTCGGACACGAAGAACACGACGGCGCTCGAAGCCGTGCGCTCGCCGCAGGCCGCAAAGCCGCCGCCGCCGGAAGGCGCTGCTGAGGCGGCGTTGCCGCTGCCGCCGCCGGAGACGGTCGCGGACCGGCTGCCGCCGTCGCCGCTGCCGGCGCAGCACATCCTGCAAGCACCGCCGGACTCGGCCGCGGGGCGCGACACGCTCACGCAGATGGCGAAGCACGTCGCGCGGGAAGACGGCGCCGAGGCCGCGGAGGCGGGCGGCCCGGGGCAATACCAGCTCCAGGTGAGCTCGTTCAAGACGCAGCAGGAGGGCGACAAGTTCGCGGCCGCGCTGCGTCGACGGGGCCACCGCGCCTACGTCGAGCCCGCGATGGTGAAGGGCCGCGGGCTCTGGTACCGCGTGCGCATCGGCCCCTTCAAGTACAAGCACTCGGCCACGATCTACCGGCAGGACTTCGAGGCGAAGGAGCGCTTGGTGACCTTCATCGTCGAGCCGCCGAAGAAGGACGCCGTCGCCAAGCTCGCGGACGAGAGCGCCGCGCCGTAAGCGGCTACCGCCCGATCCCCCAGATCTCGCCCGTCGCCCACGTCGCGTCGAGCAGCGACAGCGCCCCGTGCACGACCTCCGCGGGCGTGCCGAAGCGGCCGAGCGGCGAGCGGGCGGCGAGGCGGTGCAGGCGCTTCGGATCGGCGTCGGCCTCGGGGTCGGCGACGATGCCGATGGCGAGCAGGTTGACGCGCACCTGCGGCGCGAGCTCGACGGCGAGCGCGCGCAGGCCCGTCTGCAGCGCGCCCTTCGCGGTCAGGTACGCGACGTGGTTCGGGAAGGGCCGCGTGACGCCCGCGTCGACGAGCGCGACGACCGCGCCCTCGGTGCGCGTGAGCTCCTCGGAGAGCGCGTTCACGAGCAGGAGCGGCGCGACCGCGTGCACGGCGAGCGTGTTCTCGAGGTCCTCGCGCGAGAGCTTTTCGAGCGGCGTGTGCGGGAAGGGGCCGCAGGCGAGGATGATGCCGTCGAGGCGGCCGGTTTCGAGCACGCGGCTCGCGATGCGCTCGGGCGCCGCGGGATCCCGCAGGTCGGCGCAGATGGTGGTGGGGCGGCCCGTAGGTTCGCGCGTGAGCTCGTCAGCGAGGGCGCCGAGGCGCGGCTCGCTGCGGGCCGTGACGGCGACGTGATCGCCGCGCTGCACGAGGGCCTTCGCGATGGCGACGCCGAGCCTGCCGGTGGCGCCGACGACGAGGATACGCTTCGGATCGTGGGGGATCGTCATCCCTGCTCCTGGTCTCTGTCTCTGTCTCTGGGGGGGGATACCTGGACCTCGTTTGTGCGCGTGTCGTCCGCCACGGAGGCGGCGACGTGCAGCTCGCAGGAGAGCACGCCCTTCGTGCCGGCGATCTTGCCGGCGAGCGCGGAGAGGCTCTCCGCCGGGCCGCGCAGGACCATCGTGTCGAGGCAGCGCTCACGATCGATCCGCACGTGCTGGCTCGCGACGACGAGGTCGACGCTCGCGGGCTCGGGCTCGGCGAGGCGCAGGACCTCGGCGCGCACGTGGGGCTTGTAGACGACGGAGAGCGTGGCGACGACGGCGGCGCCGCGGTCCCAGGCGGCGCGCGTGAGATCGGCGCGGACGAGATCGCGGATGGCCTCCGAGCGGTTCTCGTAGCCGAGCGCCGCGATGCGCCGATCGAACTCGGTGAGCAGCGCGCGGTCCATGGCCACGCCGAAGCGGACGAGGTCGCTCATCGTTCGTACACCGTATCAGCTCATTGCTTCTTCCGGTCGAGGTGCCTGCGCGCGGCCTCCTGGATGGCCGCGGTGACGTTCTTGCTTTTGGCGAGCTGGCGGACGTCCGCGTCGCGGAGGAGCGGGATCAGGCGCGTCGACAGGGAGAGGGGCGTCTTCGGGTTCTCCACGAGGTTGCGCTTGATCGTGTAACTCTTCAGCCACTCGGCATTCGAACCGAGGATGCGCAGCACCTCCTCGGAGACGTTCCTGTTCTTCGTGATGAGGTTGACGTCGTCCTCCTGGAGCATGGGGCTCCGGGCGACGGCGCTCGCCACGAGGCGGTTCCGGTCGCGCACGAGCATGAGCCGCTCCTCCTTCGAGCCGAGCTGCGCGCGCCGCACCTTCTGGCTGATGCTCATCTCCGCGATGAGCTTGTAGAGCGGCTTGAACTTCGGCTTCACGGCCTCGGCGCCCTCGTCGCTCGCCTCGTGCGTGTCCTCGGGCGCGGGCGAGGCGAGCGTGTCGGCGAGCGCGGCGGTCTCGGCGAAGAGGACGTCGTCGGGCGTGGGCTCCTCCGCGGCCTCGGGGATGAGCTCGCCTTCGAGCGCCGCCGCGGCCTCGCGGAAGGCGGGGATCCCGGAGAGCTCGAGGCCACTCCGCCGCGCGAGGTCGACGATGCGATCGGCCGTGGACATGCGCGTCGCCCGGTTCATGTAGAGCAGCTCGATGAGCCGGGGGTGGGCGAGCAGGCGCGCCTCGTTCGTGGCCACGAGCTCGGTGACGGCCTCGGTCCCCGTGCGCGCGAGGTGCTCGATCGTCTCCAGATCGACGCGCGGCATCGTGACGAGCTTGTCGAGCACGTCGAGCTTGCCGTCCGAGGCCCTCGCGAGGGCGTCGATCACGGCCGGGTGGAGGTCGCTCGCGAGGGCGCCGGCGAGCAGGGGCGGGGGCAGGGCGGCGAGCGTCGCGCGCGCGGTCGTGGCGACGTCGGCGCGCTCGCTCTTCGCGAGGAGCACGACGACGGCGAGGGTGTCCGGCGGCTTCAGGCCCGGCGCGACGCCGCGCGCGGCGAGCTCTTGCAGCTTCGGCGGCGCGCTCGGGTCGACGAGCTTTTGGGCTGGGCCTGGCAGGGAGCTGATGTCGATGGGGGCAGCCATGGGGGACCTGTGCTCTTCCGGCCGGCTTGCCATTGCTGGAGACCGTGCTCGGCACTATTCTCACCGACGTCGCGGTCCGTCGCGGCGAAAAGTTCGGGCCATGGGAAGCGGGCCTGCCGAGAGCGGGTTTCGTGTGACGTGGCAAGGCGTCCGTCCCGCTTTCGTGCGGGCGGAGAGCAGGGAGCTCGACATGGGGATCATGGATTTCGTCAAGGGTGGCGTGCGCGAGATGATGATCGCGCGCCCCGATAGGTTCAAAAACCTCATCGTCTACAAGCACCCGGATCAGAACGTCCCGTTCTGGTCGCAGCTCACCGTCGACAGCGACGAGTGCGCGCTCTTCTTCAAGGACGGCAAGTACATGGGTTACCTGCCGCCGGGGCGTCACACGCTGCAGACGCAGAACATCCCGTTCCTGAACAACCTCATCAACAGCTTCACGGGCGGCGACGTCTTCATCGCGGAGATCTACTTCGTGAAGATGCAGCCGATCCGGAGCGTCCCGTTCGGCGGCCCGCTCGAGTCGATGGAGGATCCGATCCTCTATGAGTTCGTCACGCCGCGCATCTTCGGTGAGTTCTCGCTCGTCGTGACGGACCCGGTGCGGTTCGTCATCGGCTACCACGGCCAGGCGGCCGGCGCGCAGGACAACGACGTGATCCTGAACTGGATCAAGGGCCTGTTCTTCATGAGCGTGAAGACGGTCATCGGCACGATGTGTGCGCAGCAGGGCAAGAGCCTGCTCAACCTCGGCGGCATGAGCATGGAGATCGCGGGGCGCATCCAGCAGAGCGCGCCGAACCTCGACGAGATCGGGGTCAAGATCCTGCAGATCGGCAACTTCAACATCAACTTCGCGGCCGACGATCAGAAGCGCCTCACGGAGGCGAACAAGGCGCGGGCCGAGGCGCGGCGCGGCGTCGGGATCGCGGCGGACACGGCGCGGGCGAACCAGTTCCAGCTCGATCAGAAGTTCCAGCAGGACGCGCGCAACGCGCAGTACCTCGGGACCAACCCGGGTTGGAACAACTACGCGGCGGGGCAGGCGATGATGGGCGCCGGCGAGGGCATGGCCAAGGGCGGCGGGAACACGGGCGTCGCGCAGCTCGGCGCGCAGGCCGCGATCGGCATGGGCATGGCGCAGATGATGCACCCGCAGAACTTCCAGCAGCCGCAGTATGCCCAGCAGCCGCAGCCCCCGCAGCAGCAGGCGGCGGGCGGGACGCAGAGCGTGGAGGCGCGGCTCCAGAAGCTCGCTGCGCTCAAGCAGCAGGGCCTGATCAGCGACGAGGACTTCAACGCGCGCAAGGCGAAGATCCTCGAAGAGATCTGAGCGGCCGAGCGGCCTCGGCGAAGGGCACGGGCGCCTCGCGGGATCCGCGGGGGCCCGTGCTTCGTCCTTCGTTTTCGAGGCGTGACGGCGTTTCGAGAAGGTTGCCCGACCCACGGGCGGATTGATACCTTGGGGCTCGGGGGCGGGTCGGCGGGGGCCGTCGGTTTGTCCCCGCGCGGAAGACCATTTTGAGGACGCGGCCTGCCGGTTCCTCGGTTAGAGTTGTTCAGTGGCGCGAACCATCCGTATAGGGAATGACGCTCCGGCGCCTTCGCCCGCCCCTCCTCGCGAGTCGAACGGAGCCGCCGTGGACGCATCGCTCGTCGCCGACGGGAAGCAAAAGCGGGCGCGCGCCCGGCGTTGCCCCGCGTGCGACAAGTGCTTCTCCGGCGAGGTGCGCTTCTGCCCGTTCGACGGCGACGCGCTCATCGACGCGCCGGACTGGAACCCGAACGCCGATCCGCTGATCGGCCAGATCATCGACGCGCGGTACGAGGTCGTGTCGGTGCTCGGCGAGGGCGGCACGGGCTCGGTGTACGAGGTCCGGCACACGACCCTCGGGCGCAGGTTCGCGCTCAAGGTGCTGCGCGCCGACATCGCGCGGGACGCGCAGATCGTCACGCGGTTCATCCAGGAAGCGAAGGCGGCCGCGGCGATCGGGCACCCGAACATCGTCGCCGTGAGCGACTTCGGCGAGGTGCAGCCGGACAAGAGCGCGCCGCTCACCTCGAAGGTCCCGTACTTCGTGATGGAGCTGCTCACGGGCAGCTCGCTCGCGAGCGTGCTGCGCAGCGAGCGGATCCTGCCGGCGGATCGCACGGCGGCGATCGGGCTCCAGTGCGCGCTCGGCCTCGCGTCGGCGCACGAGGCGGGCGTCATCCACCGCGATCTCAAGCCGGACAACGTCTTCCTCGTGCGCAGCGGCGATCGCGAGTTCGTCAAGCTGCTCGATTTCGGCCTCGCGAAGATCGCGGGCACGAGCCGCGTCACGCGCCAGGGCATCATCTTCGGCACGCCGCACTACATGAGCCCCGAGCAAGCGATGGGGCAGCCGGTCGATCACCGGACGGACATCTACGCGCTCGGCGTGATCATGTACGAGTGCCTGACCGGCCGCGTGCCCTTCGAGGCCGATAGCTTCAAGGGCGTGCTCGATCAGCACATCCACGGCGCGGCCGTGCCCGTCGAGCAACGTGTCCCCGATCCCACGCAGATCGGGCCGCTCGGTGACATCATCAACCGCTGCCTCGCGAAAAACCCGGCCGAGCGGTTCGCCACGATGGCGGAGCTCGCGGCGGCGCTCGAAGAGGCGATGGGCCTCATCCCGCAGAGCGGCGACCTCATGTTCGGCGAGGAAGGCCAGGCCATCGGCCCGCCGCGTGTAGAAAAACGCGAGCCGCCCGCCGCGTCGGCCGCGCGTGGGCCGCTCGTCGTGGTGCTCGCCGCGGCCACGGTGATCGCGCTCGGCGTGGTCGCGTATCTCGCGATCCAGCCGCCGCTCCACCCGCCGACGACGGGAGCGACGGCGACGGCCCCCACGGCGCCGACCGCGCCGACGGCCACGGTGCCGGCGACGCCGACCACACCGGCCGTGGTCGCGACGCCAGCGCCGACGCCGACGGTGACGACGCCGGCCGTGGTCGCGACGGAGGAGCCGACGGCGCCGACGCAGACCACGCAGGTCGCGCCGCCTCCGCTCGGCACGCAGACGGCCGTGGTGCGTCCGTTTGGCACGACGACCGGCGGAACGTTGAAGAGCACAGGATCGCCGCCCACCGCGACCGCGCCTGCGACCACGCCAACGGCGCCGCCCACCACGACGACGAAAAAGAAGTCGGGCGGCGGTGGAGACGTCGTCGATCCGTGGGGCTAGCGGGTCCTGCCGGCGTTCTCGATCACGTGCGAAGGACGGGCCTTTGCTGGCGGGAACGCCCGACTTGACACCCGACGCGCGCGCTCGCCATCCTTCCTGGGCGGAAAACCCTCGTGGCAAAACAACAGCTCCTCCTGGTCGACGCTGACGCCCGCAGCCTGCGGGTGCTCGAAGTAAGCCTCAAAAAGGCCGGTTTCAGCGTCACGACGGCGCAAGACGGAGCGGATGCCCTCTCGAAGATCGAGCTCTCGCCGCCGGACCTGATCCTCACCGACACGCGCTTGCCGAACATGGACGGCTACGCGCTCGTGCGGCGGCTCAAGGAGAACCGCGATTGGGCGTCGATCCCCGTCGTTTTCCTCACGAGCCAGAAATCGATCGAGGACAAGATCCGGGGCCTCGAGCTTGGCGTCGAGGACTACCTGACGAAGCCGATCTTCGTCCGCGAGCTCATCGCGCGCGTGAACCTGCTCATCGCGCGGCGCACGCGCGAGGGCATCGCCACGAAGCAGCAGAACCAGACCGGCGGCCGTACGCGTTTTGCGGGGCTGGTCTCGGACATGGGCGTGGTCGACTTGCTGCAGACCTTCGAGGTCAGCCGCAAGAGCGGCATCGTGCACATCCGTTACGAGCGGCACGACGCGCACATCTACTTTCGCGAAGGCAAGGTCGTCGACGCGACGCTCGGGCGGCTCATGGGAGAGGAGGCGGTCTACCGCGCGCTCCTCTGGAACGAAGGGTCGTTCGAGGTCGAGTTCTGCAAGGTCGACAATGTCGACGTGATCGGCGCCTCGACGCAGGGCCTCCTGATGGAAGGCATGCGGCGCGTCGACGAGTGGGGGCGCCTGCTCGAAGCGCTGCCGTCGCTCACGACGGTGTTCGAGGTGAACGCCGAGGAGCTCGTCGATCGGTTGAACGAGATCCCCGACGAGCTGAACGGGATCCTTCGGTTGTTCGATGGTCGTCGGGATCTGATGGCCGTCGTCGATGCGTCGCCGTTCGAGGATCTCTCGACGCTGTCGACCATTTCGAAACTCTACTTCGAGGGGTTGCTCGTTCCGCGCATGGAACCCTCGGAGCCGCCGGCGCCGCTGGAAGACGCGGTCGTGGGCGAGCACGGGCACGACGAGGCGGCGCCGCAGACGGCGATGGCGCGTTCGTTGCTCGGCGCGACGTCGTCACAACGCGCGGTCGTTCCGGGCGAGCCGATCGCGCCGATGCCGGGAGATCTGCTCTTCGAGGATCCGGTCGTGCCGGCCGCGTCGTCGATGTTGCTCTCGTCGGCGGCGCCGGTGAGCTCGCGGGGGCGAGGCGCGTGGGGCGGCGTGACGAGCCCGATTCGATCGATCGGGATCTCGCCTGCGCCCGAGAGTCGGCTGAATCCGCCGCGCGGACCGGAGACGATCCGGCAAGGGACGCCCGGCGCGACCGCGGGCACGCGATCGGCCGAAGAAGAGCGGCCGCCGCAGACGCGTCGTGCAGGTGGGAAGGGAGCGCTCGGCGTGCCGGATCGGCTCGCCGCGGACGAAGGCGAGGAGACCGCGCCGCCGACGACGGCGTCGGGTCGAGCGCCGGGCGCACCGCCGCCCGCCGCGTCGTCACCGGAGCCGGCGGCGACCGATGCCGCCGCGGAGCCCACGCCGGAAGAAGCGCCGGAGCCGCTGAAGGCAGCCGAGACGACGCAACGCACCGAGCGTGAAGCCGTGGCGCTGCCGGAGCCCGAGGCCCCGACGGAGGAGACGGCGTCGGAGGCGGCCGCGGCGCCGGCGGAAGCGGAAGCGGCGGAGCAGGAAGAGGCGCCGGCCGAGGCCGCGGAGGCGACGCAAGAAGAGGCGCCGGCCGCGGAGGAAGCAGCGGCCGCGGAGGAAGCAACGGACGCGGCGGAAGAAGCGCCGGCGGAGGCGAACGCGAGCGACGAGGGCGCGGCGTTCCCCGCGGAGGAGCCGGACGCGGAAGCAGCGGGCGAGCCGCTGGAGGACGCGGCCAGCGCGGAGATGGCGCGCATCAGCGAGCCGCCGCCGTCGAGTGACGTGCTCCCGCTCGGTCCGTCGCCCGAGCAACGCGCGCGTCAGGCGCGCATGATGAAGATCGTCGGCGGGGTGCTCGCCGTGCTCGCCGCGCTCGTGCTGATCGGCGTGGTGAAGCAGCAGTTGTCCGGACGAACCGAGACGAAGGGCACGACCCCGGCGCCGCTGCCGACGCAGGCCGCGCCCGCGCCGACGCCGACGCCCACGCAGAACGTGGTCGCGCCTGCGGCCACGACCCAAGCGCCTGCACCTGAGCCGACGCCGACGACCACGCCGACGACGGAGCCCACAGCCGTGCCGACGGCCGAGCCCATGGCGGCCCCGTCGTCCGCGCCGACCTCGCAGCCGACGTCCACGGGCAAGCCCGCGGGCGGCGGTGATGCGCCTGCGGCCGCGCCCACGCCGGCCGACGACTCGGGCCCGCTGCCGGTGCGGATCCAGAAGGCGATGGAGTCCGGCAACATGGGCAAGGCGCGGCAACTCGCGAAGCAGTACACGCAGCAGTCGCCGGGCAGCGCGGAGGCTTGGTACCTGCTCGGCGCGGCGGGCGGCGGCGCGTCTGCGTTCCGCAAGTGTGCCGAGATCGCCGGCCCCGAGTCGGCGCGCGGCGCCGAGTGCCGCGCGCTCGCCGGCATGTGATCACGCGCCGTTCTTCGGAGCGCGGTCGATCCGCGGGTCGAGGAGCGGCGCGAGCAGATCGACGAGCAAGGTCGAGAGCACGACGGCCGTCGACGCGACGAGCACCGTCGCGACGATGACGGGCCCGTCGCGGTTCAAGAGCGACTCGACGGCCATCTGCCCCATGCCGGGCCATCGGAAGAGCCGCTCGGTGACGACGGCGCCGCCCACGAGCGCGCCGAGATCGAGCGCGGCGAGCGTCGTGATCGGGACGAGCGTCGTGCGCAAGCCGTGCACGACGAGGGCACGCGCGCGCGATGCGCCCTTGGCGATCGCGGTGCGCACGTGGTCTTCGGTGAGCGCGGTGCCGAGCTCGGCGCGGACGAGCCGCGCGTAGAGAGCGCTCCCGTAGATGCCGAGCGTGAGGGCCGGCAGCACGAGCGAAAGGAGATGCTCACCGGGGGTTTTTCCGGGTCCGTCGTAGGGGAGGACGCCGAGGCGATGCGCGAGCAGGTACTGGAGCGCGAGCCCCGTGAGGAACGTCGGCGCGCTGATGCCGAGGAGCGAGAGGCCTGTGCCGAGCTCGTCCCAGCGGCTGCCGCGGCGCGCGGCCGTGCTGATGCCGAGGCCGAGGCCGAGGGTGAGCTGCACGAAGAGCGCGGCGAGCGCGAGTTCTAGGGAGTTCGGGAGCTTCGTGGCCACGAGGTCCACGACGGGCCGCCGGTAATGAAAGCTGTGCCCGAGGTCGACGTGCACCGGCCCGATCGCCGCGCAGCTCCGGTGCTCGGGCTCCTTTCGCGCTTCGGCGGTGGGGCCCGCGCCGGTGTGCACGAGCCTTCGCATGAAGCGCAGGTACTGCACGCGGAGCGGGCCTCCATGTCCGTAGAGCTCGCGCGCGCGCGCGACGTCGGCGGCCGAGGCCTGCGGGCCGACGAGCATCCGCACCGGATCGCCCGGGAGCACGTGCACGAGGACGAACGACACCATCGTCACGCCGTAGACGACGACGATCGCCCAGCCGACGCGCCGCGCCATCCGCGCGAGGCTCATCGCCACGAAGCACCTCGTCGCGCGCCGAACGGGAGCAAGAGCGACGCAGGGCCGAGCGACGCGCTCGTTTGTGTCTCGGCGAGGGCGATCGTGTCGATCCACGTGTCGCGGAAGCGCTGCGGGACGACCGGGTGCGGCGTGTAGCCGCGGACGTAGGGCTGCCAGATCTCGAAGACGCGCGGCGAATACGTCGGCGCCCACGGGGCCTCGTCGCGGACGATCTCCTCGGCGCGCAAGAAGAGGCGTCGACGCGCCTCGGGATCCCGCTCGCTCGATGCGGCGTCGAGCACGCGGTCGAGCTCCTCGTGCGCGAAGAAGGCGTAGTTCTGTGAGTGGTCTTCGCTGATCGCGCGCGACGAGAGCGTGGGCTCGAAGAAGTTCCCGGGGTCGGGGAAGTCGGCCTTCCAGCCGGCCCAGCCCATCGGCGTCGTGCGCCTGCGCGAGGCCTCCGCGAGGTACGTCGCGTAACTCGTGAGCCGCAGCCGGATGCGTAGACCGATTCGCGCGAGCTGCTGCGCGAAGATCTCGGCCGCTTGTTGTTCGAAGGTGTCCGCGGGGGCGAGGTAGTCGATGGGATGCGGGTAGCCGCCGCGGCCCGTCGCCGGATCAAAGGCGTAGCCGGCGCGCCTCATTTCTTCGAGCGCCGCGGCGAGGTCGTGGCGGCGCATGTGCGGGATGCCTTCGGCGCCCGGGATGCCTTCGGGCAGCACGCGTGAGGTCTCGCGCGCTTCGCCGCGGACCTTTTCGAGCACGCTCGGATCGATCGCGAGCGCCACCGCGCGGCGCACGGCGCGCACGTCGAAGGGCGGGAGCTCGGTGTTCATGAAGATCGCGTTCGTCGCGCGGGAAGGCGAGAACGCGTGCTGCCCCGACCAGGCGGGGCTCGCGCGGTAGAGGGCGGCGTCCTGGCTGCCGAGGTCACGCGTGGCGTCGAGCGCGCCGCGTTCGAACTTGTACCGTTGCGAGGTGGGGCGCTCGCTCGTGTGCCACTCGATCGCGTCGAGGTAGGGTTTGCCGGGTACGAAGTAGGCCCCGTGCCGCGCGAGCCGGATCGGCCCCTCGGGCTCCCACGACGCGACGCGAAAAGGGCCGGCGCCGCAAGGCGTCGGCGGGCGAGCGGCATCCACGGTCGTGCCGGACGACGGGCAGACGGGCGCGGCGAAGGCGAGCGTGAGGAGCGGGAGGAACGTCGGATCGGGGCGCTCGAGCGTGATCTCCACGGTGAGATCCCCTGTGGCGCGAACGCCTTCGAGGTGCGGCGTTTTTCCCGCGTGAAAGGCGGAAAAACCCTGGATGGACGCGTAGTGGCTCGCGGCCGGGCAGGGCGTGCGCGGGTGGAGCGTGCGTTCGAGGGAGCGCGCGACGTCGGCGGCGCGGAGGAGCGCCCCGTCGTGGAAGACGACGCCGTCGCGGAGGAAAAACGTGTACGTGCGGCCGTCGGCCGAGACCTGGAGGTCACGCGCGAGCTCGGGGACGATGCGGCCGTCTTCGGCGAAGGTCACGAGGCGCGCGAAGACGAGGTCGGAGAGCGACGTCGCGGCCTCGTCGTAGGCGAGCGCGGGATCGAGCGTACGCACGTTGACGAAGGTCGCGACGCGGAGCGTGCCCCCGCGCATGGGCGAGCGATCGGGCGGGTGCGCGGCGATGGGCGGCGCGACGGGCGCGGGGCGGAGGACGGCGATGAGGAGGAGCGCGGCCGCGACGAGCAGGAGATCGGCTTGCAAGCGTGCCTTCGGGGGAGTTTGTCCCGCCGGAGCGTCCAACGCGTCGCGTAGTCCCTCGCCGACACGACCGAACGCGAGCACGGAGAGGAGGATGGCGATCGCGGGGGCGGCGACGAGGCCGAGGCGCGTGCCGACGAAGGGCTCGGCCTCATGCAGCATGCGGCCCCACGTGGCTTCGGGCGGCGGTACGCCGAGCGAGAGGTACCCGAGGACGGCCTCGGCGAGCATCATCTGCCCGATGCTCGTGGTGGCGAGCACGGCGATGGCGCTCGCGGCGTTCGGCAGGACGTGGCGTAAGACGATACGCACATGCCCGGCGCCGAGCGCGCGCGCGGCCGTGACGAACGAGAGGGAGCGGATCTGCATCGTCTTCGCGCGGAGCACGCGCGCGAAGCCGCCCCAGCCCGAGAGGCCGAGCACGCAGAGCACGGTGAGCGTGTCGGAGCGACCGACGAACGCGCCGATCGCCGTGACGGTGAGCAGGAAGGGGAGCGCGAGCAGGATGTCGACGAGCCGCATGAGCGCGACGTCGATCGCCCGGGCGCGCGTCTCGGCGGCATACCCGGCCGTCACGCCGACGACGGTGCCGACGAGCGTGGCGATCAGCGTGGCGAGGGTCGCGATGCCGAGCGAGAGCCGCCCGCCGTGGGCGAGGCGCGCGAGCACGTCGCGGTAGAGGGCGTCGGTGCCGAGGAGGTGCGCGCGTGAGGGGCCGGGGGGCGCGCCGAGCGCGTCGCGCGCGAGGGAGAAGTCGCTCGTGTTGGGATCGTGCGCGAGGAGGAGGGGGCCGAGGAACGAAAAACCGACGAGGCCGACCACGAGGAAAATCCCCGTACGTTGCGCGGGGTTTTTGACGAAGGTCCGCGCGGCCTCGCGGACGTTCACCGTTTGCCCTCCAAGAATTGCGCGGCGAGATCGGCGAACTCGCGCGGGCGTTCCTCGTGCGGGGCGTGCGCGGCGTCGAGGATCGCGAGCTTGGCCTGGGGCAACTCGCGGGCGAGGCGTTGCGCGGAGGCGGCGGGGAAGATGCGATCGTCGCGGCCCCACACGACGAGCGTGGGCGTCGTGATGCGCGTGATGCGCGCGATGATCGGCCGCGTGTCGAGGATGCTGCGCAGCACCGCGTACGCGCTTTCGCGCGCGGAGGGGCCGTTGAAGAAGTCGTAGTGCTGATCGATGCGCTCGTGCGGCAGCGCCGCGCCGGGGCGGAAGAACTCGTCGCGGAAGTAGGCGCGGAACGTCCTGCGCCCGTAGAGCTGCTTGAAGATCGCGCCGCCGATCACGGGCAGGAGCGGCAAGCGGCCGCGGAGGCTCAGCGGGAACGGGTAACAGAGCGCGTCTTCCACGACGAGGCGCGTCACGAGCTCGGGGTGCTCGGCCGCGAGCGTGAGCGCGACGGCCGCGCCCATCGCGTGGCCGATGACGGACGCGCGGCCGACGCCGAAGGCCGCGATGAGATCGGCCATCGACTCGGCGAAGGCCTCGATCCCGTACGGATACCGCGTCGGGCTCGGCTTCTCGCTCTCGCCGAAGCCGGGCAGATCGGGCGCGATGACGTGAAAGCGCGGGGCGAGCGCGTCGATGACCTCGTCGAACGAGCGGTGGCTCGTGAGGAAGCCGTGCACGAGCAAGAGCGCGGGCCCCGAGCCCGCTTCGAGGACACGCATGCGGACGCCGCGGGCGTTGACGTCCCGCAAGACCCGCGCGGGGGGGTCGGGGTTCTTGTCGGCCATGGGAGGAGGCAAGCCTATCAGTCGTGCGGAAAGGGGCAGGCTGTGTAGGGAAATGCACCAATTGACGGTCGAGGGGGGGATCCTCAGATGCACAAAACCGTCAAGAAAAAATGATCTCAGGGCGGACCAGAAATGTCCTAGCGCGTTTCGGAAAATGCGGAACACGCCGGCTCTTCGCGCATCCGGAAATAATCACGTGTCGTTAGATTGACTGTATTCTACTCAGTGGAATACATTCACTCGCGTCGTTGGGAGCTGCCCCGATCGGGGCGGAGGGGAAACCTTGCAGCGGATCTCGGACGACGCGCTCGATCGTCTCGAACGCGAACACGAACAAGGCATCACGTCGGCCGAGATCCTCGACATCTTCGCCGTCCACGAGATCAAATTCAGTGAGGCCACGCTTCGAAAATACGTACAGCTCGGCCTCCTGCCCCGGAGCGTCCGGGTAGGCAAAAAGGGCAAGCACCAGGGCTCACAAGGGCTCTACCCAGCGACGGTGGTCAGGCAAATCCAGCGCATCAAGGAAATGATGGCGCAGGACTACACGATCGAGGAGATCCAGCGGGAATTCCTCTTCGTGCGGGGCGATATCGAGGAGCTCGAGCGGACGATCGGCAAGGTATTCGATGCGCTTCGTGACGCAGCGAAAGATCGACGAAGCGAGACGAGCGACCGAGCCATTCATCAGGAACTCTCCATGGCGGAGAGGCTCGCCAAGGACCTCGTGACCAAGCTCTCGGTGATCGAAGAGCGATTGATGGCACAGGCCCGGCTCTCGCGAAGAGCAGCAGCCGCAGGCTCCTGAGGATCGAAAAAGAAGATTTTTCCGGCGGCGTCGCGGGTGACGCCCCGGCGCTGATTTCAAGTCGATGAAGGACGGCTGGACCGTCCTCCATCGATGAAGACGAAAACGTAATCGACAGGGAGCAGGACCCCTGCACTCGTCCGGACCGGTCTCCGAACGGGCAGGGGGACGTGCGCGCGCAGTACGGAAGGACCAGCGGGAGGCAGCGCATGGCAACGATGGGTGATGGCGAGCTCGGCGGTTTCAGTGAGCTCGAGGGAGACATGGACGGCGGTATGAACGACGCGCAGACGAGGGAGACCGGCGACGAGAACCTCGTCGAGGGCGCGCTCGCCCGAAAGGCAGCCCCCGCAACATCCGCGACCGCAATCACACGCGAGCAAAGGCGCTCGCGTCGAAAGCGCGAAGTCCGCGCCCGCACGATCAGCGTCAAGCGCATGACCAAGCGGGAGCTCGAGATCGGGCGAATGCTCTATCCCGAGATGGACTACTGGAAGCCCCGCACGCGCGCCGAGTGCGTCGACGGTCCGCGGCCGTGCCCGTACGTGTCGTGCAAGCACCACCTCTTCCTCGACGTGTCAGCGAGGACGGGCGCGATCAAGCTGAACTTCCCAGACCTCGAAGCCTGGGAAATGAGCGAGAGCTGCGCACTCGACGTGGCCGATCGCGGCGGGACGACGCTAGAAGACGTGGGCGCAATCATGAACCTGACGCGCGAGCGCATCCGCCAGGTCGAGGTAAAGGCGCTCGCAAAGCTGCAAGCGCTGCGCGACATGATGGGGCTGCGCGACTACGTCGACGAGGGCCCCGTCGGCAAGCGCCGTCTGCCCGTACTCGCGCAGACCGACGACGAGGACATCGACGAGGAAGAGCGCGACGAGGACGACGAGGACGACGACGATATCGATGATGCCGACGCCGAGGCAGACACCGAGGCAGACGCCGAGGCAAAGGCGGACGCAGAAGAGCCGCAGCTCCTCGAAGAGTCGGACGATCTGTTCTGAGAGATCCCCCCTCAGGGGATCTCGCAGCGTCGCGCCGGGGTTTCACCCCGGACCCCGACCAGGGGTTGTCCACCCCTGGACCCGGACCAGGCACGGCCTGGACCGGGGATCGATGAACTGCGCTCCGCGCAGTTCATCGAACAGCCAGGGTCAAGACCACAGGCGACCCTGCCCACCACCGCGGCGACGCTGCAGGTTCAACCGGCAGCGTGTCCGTCGCCGGCTTGAAACCCACCTCCATGGTCTTGCCACCGGCCCGTTGGAAGAACTGCGCACCGCGCAGTTCTTCCACCCTCGGTCCAGGCCGTGCCTGGTCCGGGTCGAGGGGCGGACAGCCCCCGCGGGGTCCGGGGCAGCGCCCCGGCGCAACGGCCTCCGCGACGAGAGCCGTCAGGGATCCGGGTGTGCCTCGACGACGACGAGCGTGCTTTCGGCGAGCGACGTTGCGAGGAACGTGGTGAGCGCCTGGGGGGTGGGCGTCTCGCGGGGCGCTTGGCTGCGGCCGGACCAGAGATGAATGAGGCGGCGGCGCGGGTCGGCGCGTGACTCGGTGTCACGTCGCGACGCGAGTGCTGCTGCGCGGCTGAACTCCGGTGCGCTGAGGCCTGCGCGTGAGAGCCGGCCGAGGAGCGCGCGGATGTCGGTCACCGCGGATGCGAGCAGATCCGACGGCGCGCGGACGTCGACGACGAGCGCGGCGGCTTGGTTCGTGCCGACGATGCGCGTGGTGGCGCGGACGCCGCCCGAGGGCGGGAGTGCGGCTTCGAGGAGACCCCCTTCGCCGCCGAGCGCGAGCGCGACGAACAGTGCGAGGTCGTGACTGGGGGCGCCTACGGCTGGCATGGGTGCTGCGATGAGCGCTTGCGCGAGGCCGGCGTCCCGCGCGAGGCGCGCGGTGAGCGGACCGGTGCGAGATGCGCCGCGTGTTGGCGTCGGGCATGCGCGTGCAGGTGAGCGCGGGACGAGCCATCGATCGACGGCTTGTGCGAGCTCCGTGGCTTGCGCGGCGTCTGCGTTTGCGAGGACGGCGAGACGGAGCGGCCCTTCGAGGAGCGTGCGCAGGTGGAGGCGCGTGCCTTCGAGGCCTGCGCCGGAGACGCGCGTGTAGATGCCGAGCGGATCGAGCCATGAAGGATGCTCGGGCACGAGCGCGGAGGCGAGCGCTTCGAAGGCGACGCCGCCGCGGCCGGTCGTGCGCTCGAGGTGCGCGAGGGCCGAGGTGCGCGCTTCGGTGAGCGCGATCGGCGTGAGCGCGGCCGGCGACAAGGCGCGCGCGGCTGCGTCGCCGATACGCCGCGCAAGCTCCACGGACGTCTCGTGTTCGTCACGCGGCGCGGCATGTGCGACGAGGCCCATGCCGTCCGGTCCGATCCACGGTTCGAGCGCGACGCCCGCGTTCGGATCCCGCGAGGCCGATGCGGCGAGCATCGCGAGGGCCGTCAGGCCTGCGTCGGTGGCGCCTTCGTCGATGACGCCGCAAGGGCTCGCGACGAGGGCCCAGACCTCCCCTTGGCCACGCTCGACCGCGGCGCGACGCTCGACGACGGGCTCGCTCGCTTTGGCCCACGCGCTTTCGAGCTCGGCGGCGAACGCGCGCCCGGACGAACCCGGCGTCGGCGTGGCGCGCGGCGGCAAGGCGAGGGCGACGGCGACGCGTGGCGGCGCGGCGGGGACGGGCGTCGTGAGATCCCACCAGGCGGCGCGGGATGCGGCGTCGCGCGGGTCGGCTGCGGAGAGGATCTGGCGCATCGCGACGGAGGCGCTCGTCGGGGCTGCGCTTTCGAGGCGGATCTCGTGACGTGTGATGGCGGCCGCGCGGGCGGCGGCGCGCTCGAGCGCCGCGGCGTCGAGGCGCGTGTCGGGCTCGATCGTCACGCTCACGCAGCCGCCGCGCGCGCGCGCGACGCCGACGACTTCCACGGCGTGGAAGGCTTCGGGCAGGCTGCCGAGCCGCGCATGCAGCGGTGAGCCGGGGGCCGCGAGGCGCTCGGCGATGGCGACCGCGCCGAGGGCATCCCCGAGCCGAACGGCGAGCGTGACCTGGCCACGCGGCGCGCTCTGCGGCGGCGCGACGTAACTCGCGACGGTGTCCGCGGTCGGGAAGGGATCGGCGGCGGGCTCGCCGACGGGCCATCCTTCGCTCGCCTCGAGCGCCTTCGCGACGAGCGCGCCGAACGACGCGGGGCCGACGGCGGCGATCGCGGCGCGGCCGGCGTGTAGACCTTCGCGGCGTTGTCCTTCGAGCTCGCCGGCGAACGTGGGCGACGTGGGATCGGGCATGGACTCGCTCGGCGAGAGGCCGAGGCGACCGGTGCATGCTGCGATCGCCGCGAGCTCGGGCGCGTCGATCGGCGTCTTTCGCAAGGCCGCGAGGCGGCGCGTGACGAGGGGCGACTCGGGGCCGTTTGCGACGACGGGATCCCGCATCGCGCGGACGAGCGCGGCAAGGAAGGGCGCGACGCGCGTCGGGGTGTCGACGAGCCACTCGACACGGAAGCCGGTGCGATCGGCGCGCACGCGCGTCTCGAACCCCGCGGCCACGAGGCGCGCTTCGACGAGCGCCGAGAGCGCGGCCGCCGTGGCCGGGCCCGGATCGGTGGCGAACGCGACGGCGATGGCGGGCGCAGGATCCCCGTCGCGGTTCACGAGCGTGAGGCGCGGGCGCTCGTCGAGGGCGTGCACCTCGATCCCCGCGATCGGCGCGCTCCCGGGCGTGGCGAGCACGGAAGGGCCGCCCCGCGTGGAGGATGTATTCGCGCCGCTGCACGAGGCGAGCACGAGAGGCGCGGCGAGCGCGGCGATGTGTACGAACGTGCGCGACGGAGGCCGCCGCGGGAGGGTCTCGGGCGCGGTCTCGGGCGTCGTCATCATGGCCGGTGCGAGGCGCGGAGCTCGGTGGTCAGAGCTCGAAGTCGGCCGCGGAGCGAGGCGCGAGCTTGAAGCCGTAGAAGTAGGTGACGACGCCGGTGACAGACTTGAACTTCACGCCCTCGGCGAGGAGCGGGCCCTCGTTCTTGAGGTCGAAGAGCTCGTTCGAGATGCTGGGCACGTCGATCTGGCTGATGCCGCCGCCGACGTCGATCGGCGCGGAGTAGCGGCCGCTGCTCTCGTAGGCTTTGTCCGCGATCTCGACGTTCTCGATGCGCACGAGCATGCCGAGGTACTGGCGCGCGCCCTCGTACGTCTTGAGGTCGGTGGTCGGGATCGTCTTCGCAGGGAGCGCCGACCCGAGCTCGAAGCGGAAGGTCATCGTGCCGCCGATCTCCGGCAAGGTGCGGCACTGCGGGAACGGGCCGCTCGTGGGGCCGGCGAACTCCATGAGGTTGCCGAGCACGTCGACGACGTCCCCTTCGGCGAGGCGCAAATCCGGCGGGCTGAACGAAGGCGCGTAGACCGTCATGCCCGCGTAGGGCCCGATGGGATCAGCGCAGCCGTCTTGTACGTAGTAGTTGCCCGACGCGCCGTTGCCGGTCTCGTCGTAGCGATCGATGGCGACGATCCGCAGGCCCGAGAGGCTGACCGGTCGGTCGGGCGGGTAGCTGCACGATTTGCTCATCGCCTGGGTGGGATCGACCCAGGTCGGCTCTCCGACGACGTCAGGCAGTCGGTCGCCTCCGCCACAAGGATCGGCGGCAGGTTTGCTGGGCGGATCCCCCGTGCCGCCGTCGCCGGTGCCGCTGCAGGCCGAGGTGGCCAGGGCGACGAGGAGCGCGAACACGAAAGGTCGCGCGGCAACGCGGGTCGAGGCGAACGTGGCAAAGCAGTCGCGAAAGAAGCGCATCTCCTGCCGGGGTCTTACCACGTCTCGGGCGATGCTTGGATCCAAAGGCCCGGGCAGCTCGTTCGTGTCGTCGTCGAAACCACGCCTGCCCCGAGGCGCGCACGTTGCTATAGGGAGAACGTGCTCTCCGGTCGCGCGCTCGCTCTCGTGGTGCTTGCCTGGTCGCTGCTCAAGGTCCTCGTCGGGAGGCTGTTCGGGCGGAAGACAGGCCTCCCGCTGTTCCACGAGAACTACGACGCCGACGGTCTGCCGGCGCTCGACGCCGCAGAACGCGAGCGCATCGCGAGTTTTTCGCGATGCATCGCATGCGGGCGTTGCGACGTGGGCGAGGCAGATCGCATCGCAGCCTCCGGCGGGGAGTACCCCGGTCTGATGACGATCGTGCTCTCGTCGTCACGCAGCATGCCGGACTACGACGCCGCCGCGCGTTCTCTCGCGCACGTGCCGATGGAAGTGCTCGCGCAGAAAGAAGAGATCTGCCCGACGCGCGTGCCCTTCGTGGAGCTCGCGCGGTTCGTGCGATCCAAGGCCGGCGCAAAGCAACTCCCGACGCCGAGCGTCACCGCCACCGCCGTGGAAGAGGCAGGCGCGCAGGCTCCCGGCCAACGTGAGCACCCCCCGGCGACGGCCCCCACGTAGGCCTCCCCGCCGTCCAATTTGCTTGGAGCCCCCAGCATGTCGGGATAGACGGGACGTAGGCCGCGCTCTCGGCGCGCCTCCCGATCATGCTGGTTCGACGCCCCTCTTCCGTGCTCGTTCTCGCAACGGTCCTCAGCCTGTCCACAGGTTGCGGCGGCAGCGCAGAAGCAGCAGGGCGAGGCGCCGTCACGCCGGAAGCCACGTCCGCAGGCGCGTCGGGGGCAGGGGAGATCGAGCGCGGCGGAGCGAGTTATTACTCGGACAAGCTGAAGGGTCGGCCCACCGCAAGCGGAGAGCCGTACGAGCCAACCGAGATGACAGCCGCCCACAAGACGCTGCCCTTCGGCACGATCGTGCGGGTGGAGCGCGAAGGCCGATCGATCGAGGTGCGGATCAACGATCGAGGCCCCCACGTCCGAGGGCGGATCATCGATCTGTCACGCCGCGCCGCCGAAGCCCTGGGCATCGTGCGGATGGGCGTCGCCGACGTGGTGCTGCGCGTCGTGTCGATGCCGCCGAAGAAGTCCGCGAAGAAGAAGCGTCGCTGACACAGGTAAGGCGCGGAGCCGGGGTTTCACCCCGGACCCCGACCAGGGGTTGTCCACCCCTGGACCCGGACCAGCCAGGGGCTGGACCCAGGGTCGATGAACTGCGCGATGCGCAGTTCATCGAACAGGCAGGGGAAGGCCGCGATGCACGGCAACTCATGCGTCGCCGAACACGTGCGCTCATGCGTCGACGGGGTTTGTTCGGCTGCGCGACAGGTGTCGCCGGTAGGCGATTGCGGGGGGGGCGCTGCCGGCTCCTCTGGCGTTGGTTTCGACGCTGGCTTGTGGTCCTCCGCGACGAGGTCCGTGGGCGGGTGACAGCGCGTGTTCGGCTGCTCGACAAGGATCGTCGGCCGCTTCTGGACCTCGTCGTCGGCCGCGACCTTCCATGGGGAACACGCGTCGCTAGGTGTTCGGCGGCGAGACACTTGCCCGTCTGCGCCGACGGGCCTTGTCACGGCTTCGTGACCGATGCCCTGTGGCGGAGCTGTGGCTTGTCGCGGCGCGGAACAGACGAGAACGACGATCCATGTCGTCTGTCGACATGCCCAACAACAACGGCTCGGTGGGGCGCCGATCGAGGACGAGCGCGTCGCTCCCCTCATCGCCTCCCCCCGAACCTCGTCCGCGCCGCGGCCTTGGCTGGCAGACCCGTCCCCCGCCTTGTCCACGCCCGTTCGATGAACTGCGCATCGCGCAGTTCATCGACCCTGGGTCCAGCGCCTCGCTGGTCCGGGGTGGAGGGGGCGGACAGCCCCCTCCTGGGGCCTGGGGCAACGCCTCAGCGCGACGCTCCCGTGCAAGCCTCTGCTTACACGAGCCGGAGACGTGGGCCTGTGGAGAAGGCGGCGATGTGACCGCTTTCTTCGACGACGTAGACGTCGCAACGTTCGTCGACGCGGAAGAGGTCGGGGACGAGGTCGGCGGGGACGCGTCCGAGGAGCTTTCCGTCTTGGGGGCGGACGACGAAGAGCTCGCTTTGGGGGACGAAGAGGGCGCCGGAGCGGAGCATGGGTTCGAGCCTGCGGGGCCTGTCGCCTTCGGCGCCGCCGAAGACGTGACGGTAACGGGTTGCTCCGTCTTTTGCGTCGATGGCGACGAGCTCGCCGCCTTCGCTGTTGAGGATGACGGTGCCGTCGACGACGAGCGTGGAGGCGGCGGAGGCGCAGGCGACGATGTCGAAGCGCGGGGCGCCTGTGGCTCGGTCGAAGCCGACGAGACCTGTGCCGCGACGGCCGTGCGTTTGGATCACGACGGTGTCGGGGGCGAGCAGGGGGGCGCCGAGGGGGCGCGTGTCGGCGGGTAGATCGATGCTCCAGCGTGCGGCGCCGGACCAGGGATCGATGTGGTGGAGACGTGCGCTGCCGCGATCGACGAAGGCGCCGTCGCCGCTCACGGCGAAGAGGGCGTCGTGATCGACGGTCACGTGGGAGGCGAAGCGACGACGGTCGCAGAATCGCCAGACGACCTCGCCTGTGAGCACGTCGAGTGCGACGAGTGCGGACTCGCCCGAGGCCACGACGAGCAGCTTGCCGGCGCGACGTAGCCGGAACATCCCGCTCCTCCGCGATGCGTAGCGCCATCGCACTTCGCCGCCGTGGAGATCGATCGCGGCGAGATGGCGCGTGCCTTCGTTCACGACGAGCATGCGCGGTAGACCTGGCGTGCTCACGACCACGCCCGAGGTGCTCGCGCCGGCGCGCGGCGTCAGGCTCGTCGTCCAGAGGACGTCACCTGTCTGCAGGTCGTGCAGGTGGAGCGCGCCTTCGGCTTCCATGCGCGCGAGACCGAGGGGCGTCATCACGCTCGCGGCGCGTGTCACGGGCCGCGTCCAGGCGAGCTCGCCCGTGCGCCGGTCGATGCAGGACAGCTCGCGCGTGGCGCCGACGACGAGCGCGTCGCCGCAGAGGAACGTGGCGCGCAGGTCGATCGAGGGGATCGCGGCGAACCAGCGCGGCGTGTAGCGCAGACGGCTCGACGCGAGCGTCTCGTCGTCGGCCGGCTGGGGCGGCTGACGGAGGGACGCGGCGAAGGCGCGGTAGCCTTCGGGCGCGACGTTGATCTTCGAGTCGTCGCGCGTGAGGTCGCGCATGCGCTCGCCGAGCTCGCGTACCTTCGTGCGGAAGGCGGAGAGCCGGAGGTTTTGCGCTTGCGCGCGGTCGCGGCGCACGACGCTCCGCGCGAGGGCGCGACCGAAGGCGACGACGCTTTGCACGAGCGCGCCCACGTCGACGGCGGGGAACGTCCATACGTGGCCCCGCTCGTCGGAGCCGCGGCGTGGCATGCCGATCGTCAGCGAGGCGTGGCCTTCGCCTTGGATGCGCACCGCGCAGATGGCGCCGCCGATGGTGAGGCGACGGTAGTAGGGCCGGCCGAGTGCCCACGCGGAGAGCGCTTCGAGCGTGATCTCCACGAGCTGCTCCGCGAAGAGGAAGACGAACACGTCGGGCAGCTCGCGCGCGTGCTCGCCCACGATGACGCGCAGCTTGCCGCGGAAGAGCAACGCGAAGAGATCCGCGCGCTGCACGGCCGTCTCCGCTGCCGCCGAGGGCGCGGGCGTGCGCATCAGAATGTCGGCCGCGATCGTGATCGGCACGTCGCCTGTGGGCTCGACGGCGACGACGGCGGGCTCGGCGAGGTCCTCGCCTGCGCCGAAGGGCGCGCTCGCGGCGAGGTGCTCGCGTGCTGCGGCGATACGCGCGGCTTCTCCGTAGAGCTGGGAGCGCGGGCCTTCGCCGTCGAGGGACGCGAGCGAGGCGATGGCGCTCTGCTCCGAGGGGCGCGCGAGCGCGTCGAGGGCGCTGAGGACCCGCGTGGAGAGCGCGTCGCCGTCGACGCGTCGCTCGTGGATCGCCACTTCGGGCTTCGAGCTCGTCTGCGCGAGCGAGACGAGTACGTCTCGCCCGGCGCGTTCGAGGCCGAGCTCCCAGGGCTCTCCGCCGAGGCTCACGCGGATGGCGGCGCGACGCCTCCGGAAAGCGCAGAGGTCCGCGACCGTGTAAGCGAGGTCGATCACGAGCGCAGTCGCGTCACGCTCGGGAAGGACGGTGGCGTCGGGGGCTCGATCGAGCACGAGGTCGAAGAGCGCGCGCAGCGCCGGGCCGTCGACCGAGGGGGTCGAGGCAGGCTGGATCTCGGGGCGTCGGGCAACGAGAGTAAGGCCGGTCATCCGTGGGCCGAATGCTAAAGAGGCTTCTGTCGCTTCCTAAGTTTTGTGCATCGATCGTCGCGGAGTGGACAAACCGATGGAGTGTCGCTAGGAGCCCGTCCGTGCCGGTTTTTTGGCCGCGCGCCCTCGGAATTTCCGCACTCGGCGCGGCCCTCGCGCTCGTGCCGGCGCTCTTCTTGTTCGGCTTCACCGTCGACGATGCGCTCCTCCCTGCGCGCTACGCGACCCACATCGCGCGTGGCCTCGGCTACCGGTGGAACGTCCACGGGCCGATCACAGACGCCGTCACGCCGCTCGGGTTTCCGTACCTGCTCGCGCCCTTCGCTGCGGGGGGACCGCTCGATGCGCTCGCGGCGGCGAAGGTCCTCGGGCTCCTCGTATGGACGGCGGCGGCGGCGATGCTGGCGGTCACGATCGATCGTGCGTCTTCGGCGCGCGCGCGTTGGGCTGCGCTCGTGATGTTGCCCGCCTCGGCGCCGCTCGCGGCGTGGAGCGTCGCGGGGCTCGAGACGGGCTTCGCGACGGCGCTCGTGTCGGTCGGCGTGTGCCTCGTCGCGCGCGGGCGCCCGAGAGGGTGCGTGGTTCCGCTCGGGCTCGCGGCTGCGCTTCGGCCGGAGCTCTTGCCGTTCGTGCTCGTCGTCGCGATCACGCCGCCGCCGGGGGAGCCGATGCGCCTCGGACGCGCGGAGGGATTTCGTGCGGCCTTCGCGGCGGCGCCCTTTTTTCTCGTCGTCGCGATTCGCCTCGCCGTGTTCGGTCGTCCGACGCCGCTCGCGGTGCTCGCGAAGCCCTCGGATCCCTGGCTCGGCGCGAAGTACGCGCTCGCGTGTTTCTTGCTCACGGGTCCGCTCGCGCTCGTCGCGCCGCGCGCGCTCCTTCGATCGACGTCGTTCGTGCGCGGCCTCGTGCTCGCGGTCGCCGTTCACTTCGCCGCGGTCGCGGTCGCGGGCGGCGACTGGATGCCGCTCTCGCGCCTCGTCGTCCCCGTGCTCCCCGTGGTGATCCTCGCGGCTGCGCACCTCGGCTCTGTCGCGGACGCGCGCGTGACGGCGGCGCGTGTCGCGCTCGCGCTCGCGGGCGAGCTCTTCGTCATGATCAAGATCGGCCCCGTGGCCGCGCGTGTCGGCGCGGCTCGGACCGCGCTCGTGTGTGAGCTCGGGCCTGCGCTCGAAGGCGCCCGCGTCGTGGCTTCGCTCGATGCGGGCTGGGTCGGCGCGGCGACCGAGGCGAGCATCGTGGATCTCGCGGGGCTCACGGATCCGGCGATCGCCGCCTTGCCGGGCGGACACACGACGAAGCGGATCGCGCCGGCGATGCTCGACGCGCGCGGCGTGGATACGCTCGTCCTCCTGCTCGCGCCGGGCGCGCGTGCTGAGACGCCGTGGACGGCTTCGATCTTCGAGCGCGGCGTCGAGGCGCGGATCGCGCGTTTTCCGGACATGGCGGCGAGCTTCGTGGTGAGCGCGGAGAGCCGCGTGCCCGGCTTGCCCTACCTGGTGCTGCGGCGACGGACCGACGCGGCAGGGGACGCCACGGGCGAAGCCCCTTGATCCGAAGCCGCGGCCGGCCTTTGATGCAGCCATGGCGCGGCTCGTCGAAAGCCTGTCGAACTTCTTCGGACGGGTCGAAATCCTGGCGCGTGGCCTCGAAAACGAGCGCCGCGCTGCAGAACACGCGCTCGCGCGGGACCGCCCGCTCGAAGCGCGCGACCTCGCCCGGACCATCCTCGCGAGTGTGCCCGGCTCGCCGCTCGGGCTCGCGTTGTGGGCGGACGCCGCCGAGGATGCGGGGCTCGATCACGAGGCGGCCGAGGCGCTCGACGAACTCGCCACGCTCGTCCCCTGGCGCGCCGACGTGTGGCTGCGGCTCGGTCAGGCGCGGGCGCGCATGGGCGACGTGCGCGCGGCCGAGGCGCTCGAGCGCGCGGCCGACGCGCCCGAGGTGCGTGAGGCCGCGCGGCTCGCGCTCCTCGACCTGTGTGATCGTGATCTCTGGGCCGGAGATCCGGCGCGGGCCGGTCGCTGGCTCGACCGCATCGGCGCGTCGCTCGTGGTCGTCGCGACGAGCGGGAACGAGCTGCCTGCGGCGCCCGATCGCGAGGTCGCGTTGCGGCGGGCCGAGTGCGCGCTCGCGCTCGGCGACATGGCCGCGGCCGAGCGGTATGCGCCCGCCGTGGATCCCGAGCGGATCGACGGTCGCGGCGCGCTCGTCCGCGCGCGGCTCGCGTTCGCGCAGGGACAGTGGTCGCCCGCGCTCGACCTCGGCCTGCGCGCCTGCATCCTCGACGCGCCGGGCTCCGCGGAGCTGCTCTCCGCGCTCATCGCGGGCTGCCGCGACGCCTTGCTCGTCGATCGCGCGCGCCGCGTGGTGACGGCCGCGGGCCTCATGGAGGAGCCTGCGTGGGCCGCGGCGTTCGCGTTCGCGGAGGGCCGCCGCGCCGACGCGCGCGCCGCGCTCTCGCGGGGCCTGTCCGCTGGGCATGCGGGCGCCGCGGCTGCGCTGCTCCGGCTCGCCACCGAGACGCGGGATCTCGACGCCCTGCATGCGCTCGCCGCGCGGGATCCGGGCCGCCTGCCCGAGGACCTGCGTACGCTGCGCGAGGGCGCCGTGCTCGCGGCCGAGGGGCGTCCTCGCGCCGCGCTCGCCAAGCTCGAACGTGTCTCGGGCGAGGCCGCGGCGTGGTCGGCCGAGATCGCGAGCGGGATCATCCGGAGCTGGGTCCCCGACGAGGGCATCGCCGCGTGGCCCGATCTGCTCGACGAGCTCGGCCGCTCCGCGCGCGCACTCGAGCGGCTCGACGTCGTCACGGGCGTCGAGGCGATCGCCGTCGAGCGCGCGCGCCCGCTGCGCGTCGCGGTGGTGGGCGAGTTCAACGCGGGCAAGAGCACGTTCCTGAACGCGCTGCTCGGCGAGGACGTGGCGCCGACGGGCGTCTTGCCGACGACCGCGACGATGCACTGGGTCGCGTGGGCGCCGGATCCCTTCGCGCGGATCGTCGTGCGCGGCGCGCCCGATCGCGTCGTGCCGCACGTCGGCTTGAAGGCTGCCTTGAAGAGCCTCGCCGCGAGCGGCGAGCGGGTCGAGCGGGTTTTCATCTATGCGCCGATCGAGCGGCTCAAGCGCGTGGAGATCCTCGACACGCCGGGCTTCAACGCGCCCGATCCCGATCACATCGCCGCGGCACGGCAGGCCTTCGACGAGGCGCACGTCGCCGTGTGGCTGCTCGACGCGAGCGGGCCGATGAAGGAGAGCGAGCGGCGCGTGCTCTCCGAGATCAAAGGCCTCGGCGTGCCCGTGCAGATCCTCGTCAACAAGGCCGATCGCCTCGCGCCCGACGAGCTCGCGCGCGTGCTCGTGCACGTGCAGACGAGCCTAGAGGAGACGGGGATCGGCTCCTACGCGCCGCCGCTCGCGTTCTCGGCGCGGCTGTCCTTGAAGGGCAAGCTCGGCGACGGGGACGCGCTCGAAGCGTCGGGGTGGGCGGGCGTCGAGGCGCTCTTCGCCGAGCGGATCGTCGATCGATCGGCGGAGCTGCGCGAGCGGGCCCTGCGCCGGAGGGCGCTGCGTTTCGCGCGGGAGCTCGCGTCCGTCGCGTCGACGCGCGCCGCGGAGGATCGCGCGAAGATCGAGGAGGCGCGCGCGACGAACGAGGCGCTCCTCGCGTCCGCGGCCAAGCTCCGCCACGAGCGACGCAACCTCGTGGCCTCGATCGAGAAGGCCCTCGAGCCGGCGCGGCGCATGCTCGCGGCCGATTTGCGCCCGCTCGGCGACCTCACGGACGAGCGAAAACGCACCGATCCTGGACTCGAGGCCTATGTCGAAGAGCGCTTCGTTTCCAGGCTCACGGAGCCTTTGGTGCAGGAGATCGCGCAGCATGCCGGCGTCGCGACGCCGCCCGCGGCCGCGGCCTCCGTGCGCGCCGCGCTCATGGGCGCGGTGGCCGCGCTGGAGACGCCTGCCGAGCGTGTCGATCGGCCGCTCGGGCGCGTGATCGAAGCTGCGATCGTGGCCTTCGCGGCGGCGCTCGTGGCTGCGGCGGAGGTGGGCCTGCCCGCGGCGCCGTTCGCGCTCCTCGAGCAACGCGCGGCGATGGTGGAGCGCGCGCTCTCTGCAAAGACGTGAGCGGCCCGGCCCGGAAAAACGATCCGAGGCCCACGGACCGCGCATTTCGTGCTCCCCGCGCGCCTTCACGCGGGTATCATCTCGCTCGAAGAGTGTTGCAGGATCGAGGCAAGATCATGGATTTGTCCTTTGGCGGGAGCGGTGACGTGCAGAAGCGAAATTCGTATCGGCGGGGCCTCTTCGGCGCGCTCGCGCTCGCGCTCGGTCTCGTCGCGATCACGCCCTCCTGCTCCGTCCTCGTCGACACGAGCACGAAGCAGTGCGCCGTGAACACGGATTGCCCGAACGGCATGAAGTGCGAGGAAGGCGTCTGCGTCGGCGGCGGCGACGTGATCTGCGCGAAGACGAGCGAATGCAGCGCGGCCGGCGCGGAGCAGTTCTGCCGCAAGGCGCCCGGCGCGGCGTCCGGCGTGTGCAAACCGCTGAAGTCCCCCGAATGTCAGGTCATCGAGGGGGATCCGACGGTCGAAAACGCGTTCCTGATCGGCTCGATCCATCCGACCACGGCGACGGGCTTCGACGGCGAGATCGGCGTGTCGATGGAGAACAGCATCCGGCTCGCCATCCGGGACATGAAGGGGAACGTGGGTGGCCTGCCTTCGGTCGGAGGAGGGTCCCCGCGCCCCGTCGTGATGATCGGTTGCACCGACGCGGGCGAGGCCACCGTGAGCGTCAAGGCGGCCAGGCACCTCATCGACAACCTCGGCGTCCAGGCCATCATCGGCGGCGCATTCAGCGGCGTCGCGCTCGAGACGGCCAACCAGGCGACGCTCGACGCACGCGTGCTGCTCATCAGCGCGTCCGCCACGGGCATCGCGTTGACGGGCGTCGACGACACGCCGGACGGCGCGACGGCCGGGCTCCTGTGGCGCACGGTCCCTTCGGATATCTTCCAGGCGAACGCGATCCTGCAGTACGTGCCGCAGCTCGAGAAGCGGATCCGCGAGGAGCTTGGGCTCACCGACGAGCCGATCAAGCTCGCGCTCGTCCACAAGGGCGACGCCTACGGCCGGGGCCTCCGATCCGCCCTCGAGGCGACGCTGACCTTCAACGGCAAGACCGCGCTCAACAACGGCGAGAACTTCCTCCTCGTCGACTACGGCGATCCCGACGGGACGACCAAGTACCCCGAGACGATCGAAGCGGTGAAGAACCACGGCTCGCACATCGTCCTGATGTTCGGAACGGGCGAGGCGGTGTCGTCGCTGTACGGCCCCATCGAGATCGGGTGGAACAGCGCGCTCGGGTACAAGCCGCGGTACGTCTTCTCCGACTCGAACTACAACACCGGCGCGCTCGCGGGTGCCATCGACGTCGGGGCGGATGCAGCGGCAAAGGCCGACTGGCGCAAGCGCACCACGGGCGTCGTGCCCGGCCCGCAGAACACCGACCAGAACTACCAGCTCTTCGTGAATCTATACGGGACGACGTTCGGGACCGAGAACGGCGACCCCTCGATCCTCGGCGCGGCGAGCGCGTACGACGCCGCCTACTTGCTGTTCTACAGCGCGTCGACGATCGCCGACGGCGTCATCACGGGCCAGAAACTCGCCGAGGGGATGACGAAGATGTCGAACGCGGATCCTGCCATGGTCGGCGAGATCAACTCCGGCCCGGGCAAGCTCAGCGATACGATGAAGAAGCTCATGTCGGGCGAATACAAGTCGATCGATTACAACGGCGCCTTCGGCCCGCTCGACTTCGACCCCGAGACGAATGATCCCGCAGCGAACGTCCAGGTGTTCTGCCTGTCCGACGACGGAACCGGCAAGACCAAGGAGCAGCTCTCCGGCCAGTACTACGAAGCGGAGTCGCAGATGCTCAAGGGCACGTTCACCGACGCCTGCAAGTAAAGCGGCGCGCTGAAAGGAACGGAACGCCGTCCTTCGGGGCGGCGTTTTCGTTTCGAATGCACGCGCAAAGGTGCGGACACGAAAAAGGCCGCGGTGCCTTTCGGCGCCGCGGCCTTCGTTGACGGGCGGGGGAGGGAGCTAGAAGCTGCCCTTCAACGTGAAGCCCGTCGGCGAAACGCCGACGTCCATGCTCTTGATCAGCCCCGTCTTGGGCTGCTCCTTCGCAGGCCCGGGATCACGGACCGTGAAGTAGAGCGTCACGGCGCCCGCCACGACCGCGGCGCCCGTGAAGATGTCGCTGACGAGCGCGAGGGTCGCGGTGGAGCTCGAAGCGTCGTCGAGTTGCGTCTTCGTCGCGCCCGAGTCGGGCTTGCGCAGATCCGCGAGCTCGCCGCTCTTCGAGAGCGCGAGCGCGCCCGTGGCGATCGCGCCGACCGCGAGCGCACCCGTCACGCCCCATCCGGCCCACGGGATCGACTTCGGGGGCGGGGGAGGCGGGGTCACGGGCGCGGTGCTCGTCGTCGGCGCCGTCGCCGTGGGCGCCGTCGGTAGCGTCGTGGGCACGGTCCCCGTCTCGAGCGGCTTCGGCGCGAGCTCGGGCAGATCGAGCGTCACCTTCTCCGAGTCGAAGCTCGCCACCTCGATGGTCTTCGAGGCGCTCGTGCGACCTTCTTTCGTCGCCACGATGCGATGGCGGCCCGGGTTCACGAGCAGCGGCTTCGTGAAGGGCGACTTGCCGACGAGCACGTCGTCGATCGTTACGTCCGCGTCCGGGACGCTCGTCACGATCTCCACGCGCGCGACGCGGGTGCGCAGCTTCTCGATGTCTTTTTCCACGTCGGCGCGGCGCTTCGGGTCGATCGTGGCGCCGCCCTCGGCCAGGTACTTCTCGAACGAGACGAGCGCGTTCGCGTAGTCCTGGAGCTGGAAGTAGACGTTCCCGATGTTGTAGAGGACGTTGTAATTCGGAGCGAGCTCGTACGCGCGCCGGAACTCGATGAGCGCGGCGCGGTAGTCGCCTTCGCCGAAGAGCTCGATGCCACGCTTGAAGCGCCGCGACGCTTCTTCCTTGGCTTCTTTCGTGGGTTCGGCTTGCGGTGTGGGGGCGGCGGCCGGGGCCCCGCCCGCGGGCTGCTGGGCCGAGACGGCGAGGGGGACGACGGGGAGCGAGAGGGCGACCGCGAGGGCGATACGTCGGGATGTCTTCATCACTGATACGGGTTGTTCGGGTCGACGGTGCGGTTCGTCTTCTTGGTGCCGCCGGTCTTCATCGGATCCTCGGCGGTCGTGGTCGGCTGCGGGACGAAGATGACCTTGGTCTTTTCCTTCGAGGTGTCCGTGGGCGGCGGCGTGGCCAAGGGCGCCGCGGCCTGCTGCTCGAGGACCATCTCGATCGTGCGGTCCTTGTCGAAGGTCACGTCGCGGCTGCGCGTGGTGAAACCTGCGGCCTCCGCCTTGATGATATGCGTCTTGTCCTCGCGAGGGAACTTGCCGACGTAGGGGTTCGTCGCGAGCTCCTTGCCGTCGAGGAAGATCTTCGCGTTCGGCGGCGTGACCGTGATCGTCACCTCGATGTCGCCCACGACGGGCGTGGCCGTCGCTGGCGACGGCGGCGCGGGCGGCGGCTGGCGCGTCATGACGAAGACGCCCACGCCGGCCGCGGCGATCGCGATGAGCGCGACGGCGCCGAGCAGGCCCCCACGCTTCGGCCCCGCGGCGGCCTGCGAGCCCGTGCTCGTCGCAGCGGCGGCAGAGGCCGTGAGCGACGTCGGCGACGAGACGCCGTTCGTGCGGCGCGTGCCGGGCGACGAGAGATCCTGGCTCGACATCGCCTCGCGCGCGCCCGTCCGATCGACGGACATCGGGCCCGACGCCGACGTGCCGTCGAGGTGCGGCAGGCCGATCGACTGGAACTCCGTCGTCGCCATCGACTTCGCGGCCTTGAGCTGCGCCTCGACGATCTGCTTGATCTTCGAGCGGTTCTCTTCGAAGTGCTTCGCGACGAGCTTGCCGACCTCGCGCAGCGAGGACTTGTCGCCCATCTGATCCAGGAGCTCTTCGAGCGCGGTCGCGAGGTCCGTCGAGGTCGCATACCGATCCTCGCGGCGCAGCGCGAGCGCCTTCATGACGATCTTTTCGAGGCCCTCGGGGACGTCGGGATCCACCGAGCGAGGCGAGGGGATGTCGCCGTTGATGAGGCGGTGCAGGACCGTCAGATCCGGGATGCCCTTCCAGAGGCGCCGGCCCGTCGCGGCCTCCCACAACATCACGCCCGCGGAGAAGATGTCCGCGCGCCGGTCGACACGCTCGCCGCGCGCTTGCTCGGGCGCCATGTACGCGACTTTGCCCTTCACCACGCCGAGGCGCGTCTCGGCCGACGAGTTCATCGCCTTCGCGATGCCGAAGTCGACGACCTTCACCTGACCGTCGTACGTGACGAACACGTTGTGCGGCGTGACGTCGCGATGCACGACGTTGAGCGGCGTGCCGTCGAAATCCGTGAGCTCGTGCGCGTGGTGCAAGCCCGAGAGCATGTCGACGATGATGCGCAGGTGCATCGGGAGCGTGAGCCCGCCGTCGCGGCCGATCCGGTGCAGGATGCGGTTCAGCGGCTGCCCTTCGAGGTACTCCATCGCGATGAAGTACCGATCGCCCTCCTGACCGACCTCGTTCGTCTGCACGACGTTCGGGTGCGAGAGGCGCGCCGCGAGCCGGGCCTCGTCGAGGAACATGCCGAGGAACTCGGGATCCGTCGCGAGCTGCGGGCGGATCTGCTTGATCACGCAGAGCTTGTTGAACCCTGCAGGTCCCTGCACGACGGCCAGATAGACCTCGGCCATGCCGCCATGACCGAGCTCGGCGATGAGCCTGTATTTGCCGAGGGTATTGGCCTCGGGCCCCTTCGTGACGCTGGACCCCTCCATGGTCGACATTCACCTCGCTGGAGAGCCGGATCGGATCTGTGGTGCGCGTGCTCCAGTACGCGCCCCCACTGCAAAGCATGCTACCGAAGAGTGCCCCTGGATCGCAATCGATGCGAGTTTTTGGTGCGCAAAAAAAAACGGGCGCACGGTTCGCACCGGAAGCGTGGATCCAGGCTCGCGCGAGAGCTGGTGTCGCAGGGTACATCGAGCCCCGCGAAGGACCGAAAGGGAGGTCCTCGCGCGGCGTGGCTCGCACGCCGCGGCTGTCCGGGGGGCGGTTGACGGAGGGGCCCGAGGTCGGGCACCGTGGCTCTCGTCGCATCGACGGGAGGCGCGCATGACGACAAGGGCCGGTGTCGGTTTCTCGAACGAATCGTCCTCGACCGACGCGGGGACGGCGGCCGCGCAAGAGGCGCTGCGCACGCTCGGCGGCGGGGAAGCGGACATCGTCTTCGTCTTCGCGTCGACGAACCACGACTACGGCAAGCTCCTGCCCGCGATCCGCAAGATCATCGGGCCCGTACCCCTCGTCGGCTGCTCGACCGCGGGCGAGTTCACGCACGCCCACGTGGGACACGGATCGGTCGCCGTGATGGCGATCAAGAGCGACGTGATCCGCTTCCGCGTGGGCTTCGGCCGCGGCCTCAAGGCCATGCGCCAGAGCGCGACGACCGAGGCGCTCAAATCGTTCGCCGCCGAGCACCGCGCTGCGCGCACGGCGGGCTTCGGGCACGCGACGTGTATCGTGCTGAGCGACGGGCTCGCCGGGCAGGGCGAGGACATCGTGGAGTCGGTGCACGCGAGCGCAAGCATGCTCGCGCAGGTCGTCGGCGGCGCCGCGGCGGACGACGCGAAGTTCGCGCGGACCGACGTCTTCCTCGACGATCGGCACTACACGGACGCGATCGTCGTGGTGTCCGCGTTCTCGAAGACGCCGATCGGCATCGGTGTGCGGCACGGCCTCTCGTCCGCGTGTCCGAGCATGATCGTGACGCGCGCCGCGGGCAACGTGATTCACGAGATCGACGGCCGCCCGGCGCTCGACGCCTACGAGCGGTTCGCGGCGGGGATCGGCGAGCCGCTCACGGAGGCGAACCGCGACGCGTTCATGATCACGCACGAGCTCGGCATGCTGACGTCGAGCGGGGAGTACAAGATCCGGGCGCCGCTCAAGGCGACCGACGAGCGCGCGATCGTCATGGCCTCCGAGGTGCCCGTGGGCGCGAGCGTCGCCATCATGACGGGCACCGAGGAGAAGCTCGTGTCCGCGGCGGAGCACGCGGCGCGCAGCGCGCTCGTGAACCTCGCGGGGGGCCGGCCGGGCGCCGTCCTGGTGTTCGACTGCATTTGCCGCCGGATCTTCCTCGGCGAGCAATACAAGCGTCAGGTCGCCGCGTTCCGCTCGGTCGTGGGTCAGGACGTGCCGCTGATCGGCTGGGAGACGTACGGCGAGATCGCGCTCACGCCCGGACAGCAGTCTGGCTGGCACAACTCAACCTCGGTCGTCGCGATCCTGCCCGACTGAAGCAGACGATCCGGGTTGAAAAACGGGGCGACCGAGCCGAAGCTGAGAAGCGGAGAGCAAGTGGCTGACAAGACGGATTCGAACGAGCAAAAAGAGCGCGATCCCGCGGCACGCCGCGCGGTCACGCGGCGCAAGATCGACGTCTACCTCGATCGCATCGTCACCGATGTCGAGGCGATCGCGCGCGGCGACGACGGGCGCGAGCTCTCGGCTCCGCCGGCGGACGAGCCGCGCGCGGCCCGCCTCCACGCGGCGCTCTCCACGCTCGTCGATTCGAACCGGAAGGCCGGCCGTGGGGTCGCCGCCGCGACGCGCATGCGCACGCTCGGCCAGCAGGTCGCGGGCACGCTCGCCGAGCTCCTCGCGAGCACGCGCCAGCAAGCCGCGAGCGGCAGCCAGCAAGCCGGGATGGTCAACGACATCACGACGACCATCGAGGAGCTCAACGAGGTCGGGATCCAGAACGTCGAGAAGGCCGAAGGGATCATCCAGATCGCCGAGCAATCGGAGCAGATCTCGCAGGACGGCCAGCGCGACGTCGTCGCCGCGATCGAGGGCATCGACCGGCTGCGCCAGCAGGTCGAGCTGATCGCGGCCAAGATCCTCGATCTGACCGAGCGCACGCAGCAGATCGGCGAGATCATCAGCAGCGTCAACGAGATCGCCGAGCAGAGCAAGCTGCTCGCCCTGAACGCCTCGATCGAGGCGGCGAAGGCTGGCGAGCACGGGCGCGGCTTCGCCGTCGTCGCCCTCGAGATCCGCACGCTCGCCGAGCAGTCGAAACAAGCGACGCAGCAGGTGCGCTCGATCCTCGGCGAGATCCAGAAGGCGAGCCACAGCGCCGCGATGGTCACCGAGGAGGGCTCGAAGGCCGCGACCGAAGGCAGCTCCAAGGTGCGCCGCATCGGCGAGCGCCTCGGGCAGCTCGTCTACGTCATCAACCAGACGACGCGCGCGGCCCGGCAGATCACGGGCGCGATGCGGCAGCAGAGCCTCGGGCTCGAGCAGATCGCGCAAGGCATGAAGCAGATCAACATGGCCACGCAGGAGACGAAGATCAGCGTGGAGCAGGCCGAGCTCGCGCTCGATCGGCTGGCCCGATTGACGGAGCCGATCCGGGCCCACGACCACGGCACGGAGGCTTGAGCTTGGACGGCGGGGTGACGAACCTCGTCCTCACGCGGATGGGCGGCCGCCCGTGCGCGATCCCGTGCGAGCACGTGGTCGAGATCATCCCGCGTGTGCAGCTCGATCACGTGCCCGACGCGCCCCCCGAGGTGCTCGGCGTGATCAACCTGCGTGGCCGCGTCGTGCCGGTGATCGATCTGCGCGGGCGACTCTCGCAGACGAAGCCGCTGCCGTTCTACCAGCACCTCGTCATCGTCCGGGCCGCGAAAGGAAAGCTGCTCGGGCTCGCGGTCGACGAGGTCCGGGACGTGGTGACCGTGCAGGAGGACGCGATCGAAAAGCCGGGGGAGATCGCCGGCGTACGTTCGCCGGGTGTCGTGCGTATCGAGGACGACCTCGTGCTCGTGCTCGGTCCGGAGGACGCCTACCATGGCTCGAGCTGAGGACCGGCGCGCCCCGGATCCGGGTGTCGTGCGGCGCCTCGGCGATCTGGTCCGCGCCCGGACGCGGCTGCAGATGCGCCCCCGCAACCTCGAGATCATCGAGCGCGTGGCCGAGCGTCGCGCCGCCGAGCGTGGCGCGCCTGCGGACGCCTACCTCGAGCACGTGATCCTCTCGCACGACATAGCCGAGCTCGAGCCGTTCATCGCGGAGCTCACGGTCGGCGAGACCCACTTCTTTCGTGGGCCTCCGCAGTTCGAGGCGCTGCGCAGCGAGATCGTCCCTTCGCTCGTGCACAAGCGGCGCAAGGAGCGCGTGATCACGGCGCTCTCCGCCGGCTGCTCCACCGGCGAAGAGGCCTACTCGCTCGCGATCGTGCTCCGCGAGGCCGCCATGAACGAGGGGATGCGCGTCGAGGTCACGGGCATCGACCTGAACCCGCGCTCCTTGCAGAAGGCCGAATCGGCGCGGTACTCGGCGTGGTCGCTGCGCGACATGCCCGAGGTCGTGCGCCGCCAGTATTTCCGCACCGAGGGCGACTTCTGGCACCTCTCCGAGGACGTGCGTCGCCTCGTGCGGTTCCGTCGCTTCGGGCTCACGGAAGGCCCGCTCGTGAGCGTGTTTCCGAGGGGCTTTGATCTGATCCTCTGCCAGAACGTCCTTTATTACCTGGAGCCGGACGCGCGGCCCGAGGTGATCGCCTCGCTCGCGGCCGCGCTCGCGCCGGGCGGCGTGTTGATGTTCGGCCCCGTGGACCACGCCGGGGACGTGCCCGGGTGCCGAGCGGTGCACGTCGGCGAGGTCGTGGTGCACGAGCGTTTCGGGCCCGTGAGCGTGCCGCCCTCGTCGCCGCGCGGCCGCCGGTATGCGCTTCTCTCGATCCCCCCCGCGCCTTTGCCGGCGCTGCGTACGGAGGGCGTGCCCGCGTTTCCGGTCGCCGCCGTGACGCCTCCGCCCGTGGTGCCCGAGCCTGCGCCCGCGCCTTTGACTTCGAGCGCGCCGCCTTCGCTCGCGAGCGCCTTCGCCCACGCCGACGCGGGGAACCTCGAAGCCGCCCTCGCGGAGCTCGAAGCGCTGCTCGAAGAGGAGCCCGAGGAGCCGCGGGCGCACCTGCTCGAGGGGCTTCTCCTGGTCGAGCTCGGCGGCTTCGAAGCCGCGCTCGACGCCTTCCGCCGCTGCGTGTACCTCGATCCCTCGATGATGCTCGCGCATGCGGGCGCGGCCGTGGCGGGCCTCCGCCTCGGCCGCCCCGATCTCGTCGAACGCCACGCCGCACGCCTGCGCGCCCTCACGGTCGCGCGAGGCAAGGGCGTCGACGCGCCGATCGAGGGATGGGACGGCATGACCGTGGGCCGGCTGCTCCGGCTGTTTCGAGACACCGAGATCCAATGAGCGCCCGGGAAGAGAGCGTCTACGAGAAGCTGCGCACCTCGCTCGCCGAGCTCGAGGAGAAGCTGCGCGAGGGCAAGACCGGCGAGCGGGAGGTCCACCCGCGCATCCTCGCCGAGCGGACGCGCCGCATCGCGCGCGAACCGACGCGCCTCGATCGCGCGCCCGACTCGATCAGTTGCATCGTCTTCGAGCGGAGCGGGCGGCGCTACGCCGTGCAGCTCGAGTCCGTCGACGAGGTCGGCCCGATGAGCCGGATCACGCGTGTCCCCGGCGTGCCCGAGTATTTCCTCGGCGTTGCGGCGCGCCGCGGCCGGATCGTCGCCGTCGTCGATCTGCCGCTGCTCTTCACGCCCGACGCGCGCTCCGAATCGTCTGCCGAGCACCTCGTCATGGCGTCGAACGCGGAGGTCGTCTGCGCGGTGGCGGCGGACGCGCTCCACAATATCATCGAGGTCAACCGCCGCACGATCGCCAAGGCCATGCCCACGTTTCCCCCGCTGGTCCAGCGTCACACGCTGGGCGTGCTCGAGGATCGCACCGTCGTCCTCGATCTCGGATCGCTGCTGTCCGACCGCTCCTTGCGCGTCGAGGAGCGCGGCTGATGGCCCTCGACGACGCGGCGTTCGAGGCCCTCTGCGAGACCCTTCGCAACGAGGCCGTCGAGCAGGTCGAGCGCATCGGCACGGCGCTCCTCCTCGTCGAGCGCGGCGCCGAGGGCAGCGCGCGCGAGCAGCTCATCGACGAGGCGTTCCGGCAGGCGCACAACATGAAAGGCGCCGCGAGCTCGCTCGGGTTCGCGCACACGGCGCGCCTCGCGCACGCGATCGAGTCGGTCCTCGCCTCGCTCCGCGCGATGGACTACGAGCGCGCGCCCGAGGTCTTCGACACGCTGAACGCGGGCCTCTCGACCGTGCACCACGCGCTGCGCGTGGATCCGAACCCCGAGCCGGATCTCGTCATCCTGGAGGCGATCGAGGGCCTCGAAGCCGTGCTCCTGGCCTCGAAACCCTCACATGCCCTGCCGCTGCCGGCCCCGCCGCCGCCGCCCGTCGTGCGGCCGGCCGACGGCATCACGGTCGCGACGCGATCGCGCAGCCCCCAGTCGATCTTGCGGCAGCACCGGATGGCCGCCGAGGCCGCGGCGCCGCCGCCCAACGTGAACGCGGGCTACGCCGAGCCGAAGACGAAGCACAGCGAGCCGCCGCCGCACCCGCACGCGAGCGTGCCCCTCGTGTCGTCGCATTACGACGGCGCGCCGATCCCCGCGGGCTTTGGTCCGCCTCCGCCAGTCGGGTTCAGCTCGCCCGCGATCGGCCCGTACGGACCCTCGACGGGGTACGTCGCGCGCGCGGACCTCGCGATCCCGGGTGGCATCACGCCGCCGCCTGCGCCTGTCGTCACGCCTGGCACCTCGAGTGGCAACGCGCCCGGCACGTCCGCGGGCTCGCCCGGCACCTCGGCCGGTGCTGCGGTGGCCGCGGCCCGCTCGATGGCCCAAGGCAGCGAGCGGGGTCCGAACGCGACGGGGCAGCTCCCGAAGATCCCGAACGCGCCTGCGCCGCTTCGTTCGAGCACCGAAGAGACGCTTCGCGTCTCCATGAAAAAACTCTCGGCGCTCATGGCGCAGGTCGGTGAACTCCTCGCCGCGCGCGTGCGCACCGATCAGCGCCTCGCCGAGCTACGCGCCGTCCTCGCCGCCGAGGAAGAGCGCCTCAAAGCGCAGACCTCGATCCGCGCGATGGTGCGCGACGAGGCGCCGGCGAAGCTCGAAGGCTGGTCCGAGCGGCTCGTCGAGGTCCAGAACGAGGACCTCGAACACGAGCGCCTCCTCGTGCGCAGGCTGCGCGAGATCGTGCGCGCGTTCGAGGCCGACGCGCTCCAGTCGACGATCCTCTCGGGCCAGCTCCAGGAGGACATCCGCCGCATCCAGACCTTCCCGCTCGCGAGCGTGCTCGAGCCCTTGCCGCGGGCGGTCCGCAACATGGCGCGCGAGGCCGGCAAGATGGTCGACCTCGTCATCACGGGCGCCGAACTCGAGCTCGACAAGAAGGTCCTCGAAGAGCTGCGTGATCCGCTCTACCACCTCCTACGCAACGCGATCGATCACGGCTGCGAGCACCCAGGCCCCCGCACCGCCGCGGGCAAACCCTCGCGCGGCACGATCCGCATCCGCGCCGAGCATCGCGGCGACGTCGTCACGATCACGGTCAGCGACGACGGCCCCGGCGTCGACATCGCCGGCGTGCGCCGCGCGGCCATCGCGTCGGGCCTCGCGTCGGCGCTCGAAGCGGCGGAGATGCCCGAGCACCGCGTCCTCGAACTGCTCTTCGCGCCCGGCCTCACGACGCGCTCCGAGGTCGGCGAGCTCTCGGGCCGCGGCGTCGGGCTCGACGCGGTCCGCACCAACATCGAGCGGCTCCACGGCACGGTCACGGTCGAGTCGCGGCAGGGCGTGGGGACCTCCTTCGTCATCGTCCTGCCGCTCACGATCTACGTCGTCCACTCGCTGCTCCTGCGCGTCGGCGAGGAGCAGTTCGCGATGCCGATCTCCTCGATCCAGCGCATCTTGCGCATCAGCGCGACGGATGTGCTGGAGGTCGAGCGCACGCACGCGATCGTCGTCGACGGCCGCCCGATCGCGCTCGTCCCGCTGGCCACGCTGCTCGGCCTTCCGGTCGAGCTTCCTCCGCCGCCCGAGCGCATCCCGGTCCTCGTCATCGGCATCGGCGAGACCCGGTGCGCGCTCGCGGTCCGGGAGATCGTGAGTGATCAGACGGTCCTTGCGAAAAACCTCGAACCGCCGCTGGTTCGTGTACGGAACATCGCAGGTGCGACCATCCTTGGGGACGGCCGCGTCGTGTTGATGTTAAATCCCATCGATCTCCTCCGCTCGGCCTCCGGACGCGACGCCGACCGCTTCCGGGCGCTCCTGCCGAGGGTCGAAAACCGCCCCAAGCCGAGGCTCCTTTTGGTCGACGATTCATTCACCACCCGCGCGCTGGAGCGATCGGTGCTCGAGGTCGCCGGCTTCGACGTCGTCGCAGTCGCAGACGGCAACGAGGCGCTCTCGGCGCTCGAGCTCGAGACGTTCGACATCGTCGTGAGCGACGTCTCGATGCCCGAAATGTCCGGCCTCGAGCTCTGCTCGAACATCCGACAAAATGAGCGGCTTCGGAGGCTTCCGGTCGTCCTGGTCACGTCGCTCGGATCCGACGATGATCGCCGGGCAGGCCTCGCCGTCGGCGCCGATGCCTACATCGTCAAGAGCGAGTTCGATCACGAGGTCTTCGTGAAGACCGTGAACGAGCTCGTAGGGAGGGCCTGATGGCACGCGTTCTCATCGTCGACGACTCGGTCGTGATGCGCGACATCGTGCGCGCCCACCTCGCCGGACTCGCCCTCGATCTCGAGGTCGCGAGCAACGGAGAGGACGCGCTCACGCGCATGGCCACGTCGAGCCAGCCCTTCGATCTCGTCATCACCGACTACGCGATGCCCAACATGAACGGGCTCGAGCTCGCGCGTCGCGTGAAGGAGAAGGGAGGCACGCTCGCGCCGAAGGTCATCCTGATCAGCGCGAACAAGGAGCTCCGCGAGCGCGATCTTCTGGCCACCGGCTACATCGACGCCTTCTTCCCGAAGCCCGTTGACGGATCCCAGCTCTCCGCGCGTGTCTCCACGATCCTCTCGCTCACGATCCCGTCCGCGCCGGTCGTCCCTTCGAGCCGCAGGGTGCGCCCCGTGATCCGCGTCGTCATCGCCGACGACACCGAGGTCGGTCGCACGTTGCTCGCGCGTGTCCTCAAGGCCGATCCCGAGATCGACGTCGTCGGCATGGCGCGCGACGGCCAGGGCGCCGTGGATCTCGCCGTGCGCGAGAACCCGCAGATCATCCTGCTCGACGCGATGATGCCCGGCCTCGACGGCGTCGCCGCCACCCGACGCATCATGGCCCTCGCGCCGACCCGCGTCGTCATCGTCTCCGATCAACAGGGCAGCCGACCCGCCGCGCAGATCTTCGCCGCGACCGAGGCCGGCGCGCTCGACGTGATCGCGCGGCCGAGCTGGGGGGATCCGATGGGTCCGCAGGCCGTCGCCTTGCGCGACAAGATCAAGATGCTCGCCGAGATCCCCGTGGTGCGTCGCTGGGCCGACGGGCCGCGCTCGGTGCGATCACGCCGCGGCGGCAGCCTCCGCGCGCAGAACCGCGCGACGGTCGTCGGCATCTGCGCTTCCACGGGCGGACCCGCAGCCATCGCCGCGATGTTGCCGGGCCTCGCGGCCGCTTCCTCGTTGATCCCGATCCTCATCGTGCAGCACGTGCTCGCGGGCTTCGACGAGGCGCTCGCCGAGTGGCTCGCCGAGGTCACGCAGCTCCCCGTTCGCCTCGCCACACACGGCATGCCCTTGCGCGCCGGCGTCATCGCGCTCGCGCCCGAAGGCAAGCACCTCGTCGCGCAATCGCCGCTCACGATCGGCGTGATCGAGGGCCCGCCCGTCGGCAACCATCGCCCCTCGGGCACGCCGCTCTTCGAATCTCTCGCGCGGCATTTCGGCGACGGCGCGCTCGGCGTGATGCTCACGGGCATGGGCAACGATGGGGTCGAGGGCCTGCGCGCAATCAAAGCGGCCGGCGGAAGTGTGCTCGTCCAGTCGCCGGATTCCTGCGTGGTAAGCGGTATGCCAGGTGCCGCGATTTCGCGCGGATACGCGGATGCCGTTTTGTCCCTCGACGAACTCGGCCCCGAAATCGTCGAGCGCGTCCGTGCCCCGGCGCGCTCGCGCCATTGAAGGAGCAAAGGAGCTGATATGGTTCCTCCGATGCAGGAGCCGGAGCTCCCGGAGCGGCTGGGGAAGTATCAGATCATCCGCAGGCTCGCCTATGGCGGCATGGCCGAGGTACTCCTCGGCCGCCTCACGGGGACCGACGGCTTCATGAAAGAGGTCGTCGTCAAGCGGGTGCTCCCGCAGTACGCGTCGAACAACGAGTTCATCGCGATGTTCCGCGACGAGGCGCGCATCACGTCGCGCCTTCATCACGGCAACATCGTGCAGGTCGTCGAGTTCGCGGAGGAGGGCGGCCAGTACTACCTCGTCCTCGAGTACGTCGACGGCCCGAGCCTCGGCGCCACGCTCTACGAGCTCCGCAAGCGCGGCGAGCGCCTCAGCATCCCCGAGGTCGCGCACATCGCGGTCGAGACCGCGCGCGGCCTCGACTACGCGCATCACAAGCTCGGCGAGGATGGCCGTCCCTTGCTCATCGTCCATCGCGACGTGAGCCCGTCGAACATCCTCCTCTCGCGTGAGGGCGTCGTGAAGCTCGCCGACTTCGGCATCGCGCGCGCCCGCGAACGGCTCTCGCCCACGCAAGGCGGCGCAGGCACGCTCAAGGGCAAATTCGCCTACATGGCGCCCGAGACCATCCTGCGCGGCCGCCTCGACGCGCGCTCGGATCTCTTCTCGTTCGGCGTCGTCCTCTTCGAGATGCTCACGGGCAGGAGCGCGTTCACCGGCGAGACCGAGGCGCACACCATCCAGCGCGTCACGACCGAGGACCTGCCCCCCGCGTCGAGCCAGAACCGCGCCGTCCCGCCCGAGTTCGACGAGATCGTCCACCGGCTGCTCGATCGCGACCCCGACAACCGCCCCTCGCGTGGCCTCGAGATCGTCGACGCGATCGGCAAGCTCCGCCTGCACACCTCGCCGCCGCCGAGCGAGCTGCTCATGGAGACGCTCACGCGCCTCTTCCCGATCCACCGCCACGAGGCGCGGGATCGCGCCACGGTTCGTCCGGCGAAACCACGTGTCATCGTCGTCGACGAGTCGCGCACGCTGCGCGCGCTCGTCCGCGCGAGCCTCGGCCAGCGGTACACCGTCATCGAGGCTTCCACGGGCGACGAGGCGCGTGCCGCGATGCGCGGCGCCGTGCCGGATGCGATCGTCTGTCAGCGGACGCTCCAGGGCATGTCGGGGCTCGAGCTCTGCCATTCGATGCGCGAGAACCCCCGCCTCGCCGACGTCCCGTTCATCTTGCTCGCGGCCGACATCACGCCTGAGCTCGAAGCGGAGGCGCGCGTGATCGGCGTGCAAGCGGTCCTGCCGAAGCGCTTCGATCCACGCCAGCTCGAAGCTACGTTGCAGAAGATTCTCGAATCGTGACGCGGACCGATCGTTCGGCCGCTCGTCATTTCCTGGGGAAGGGGAGCGCGGCATGAACGACACGGAGCACCTGTTTCGACAGCGACCTCGCTCCGACGAGGAGCTCTACGAGCGGCTCGCGGAGATCACGAAGGACGAGCTCCGCAGGGATCTCGTCGCGCGCCTCGCCGCGCACGGCGCACTCCCGCGCGAGGTCCCGATCTACGTGCGCGCCTTCGCGTTCCTCGGCCTCACGACGTCGGATCTGCCCGCGCTCACCCGCGTGCTCCTCGACGCGCGGGCGCCGATCGAGGGGCGCGCCGTCGCGCTCGCGCTCGTACGCTCGGTCGATCCGACGCGCGCGCAGGAGCTCGCGCGGCAGGTCACGCAGACCGAGCTCCTCGCCATGAACGACGCGCAGCTCCTCGTGGTGATCGCGGGCATCGCCACGGCGCCTGCGCGCCTGCCCGAGATCTCGGAGAAGGTCGCGCGCCAGCCGCTCGAATCCCGCCTCGCCCGCTTCGAGCAGATCGAGCGCCTGCGCAAGCGCGCGCGGGTCCCTGCGGCGTTCCTGTACGAAGACCTCGTTCGTCGTGACGACCTCGGCATCGGCGACGGCGCCGTGGATCGCATCGTCGAGGAGGGCGGCGCGGCGGCCGTGTGGCTGTGCGAGTCGCTCTGGCACGAGGCGTCGAGCAAGGCGTCACGCGCGCGCTGGGCCGACGTCCTCGCGCGTGTGTTTCGTTCATCGGGACGCGCGAGCGTGGAGGGGGGGCGCGCTCTCGTGTTCGCCTCGGAACGGGGCGAGGACGGCGCGCGCACGGCCGTGCTCTCCGTGGAGAGCCCGCTCGATGGATCGCTCACGCTTGCGCGCGTGCACGTGGACGCGAGCGGTGCCCTCGCGGACGGCGCGCTCACGACGCTCGCGGACGAACGTGACCTCGAAGATTGGCTCTCCGCAGGTCCGGCGCTCCTGCCTCGTGTCCCGTCGCCGATGGCCTCGATCGCGCCCTGGGTCGAGGACGCCGCGCGCCGCACGAGCACGCCTCCGCGCGCGGCTCCGTATACCTTCGCGGCGGCGTGCTGGTTCTCACTCGCCGCGCGCAGCTAGCCCACGATCGCGTCCTCCACCTCGACACCCACGGGGCAGTGATCACTGCCCGTCACGTGAGGCGAGAGGAACGCGCGCTTGAGGTGCTTCGCCGCGCCCTCCGACGCGAGCACGTAATCGATGCGCCACCCGACGTTTTTCGCGCGCACGCCGAACCGCTGGCTCCACCACGAGTAGTGCCCGGGCCCCGGCTCGAAGGCGCGGAACGTATCCACGTAGCCGGCGCGGATCCATCGATCGAGCTCCTCGCGCTCCTCGGAGGTAAACCCGCTCGTCTTCACGTTTTCCTTCGGCCGCGCGAGGTCGATATCCCGGTGGGCCGTGTTGAAATCACCCATCACGAGGATCGGATCGCCGCGGCGCTTCCTCGGCTCGAGCACGTCGAAGAGGCGTCGGTAGAACGCGAGCTTGAACGGGATGCGGCTGTTGTCCCGGTTCTGCCCGCTGCCGTTCGGGAAGTACACGTTCGCCAGCGTGAGCCGACCAAAGCGTGCGATTTGCACGCGCCCCTCGGCGTCGAACGCCGCGTCCCTCATCGACGTCGTGACCCGATCCGCGGGCAGCCGCGAGAGCAGCCCCACGCCGCTGTACCCCGGTCGTTCGGCCGACGAGAACGCGCGCAGCCACGCGCCGCCGATCGACTCCAGGCACGGCCCGAGCTGCGCCTCCTGCGCGCGCACCTCCTGGATGCCCACGATGTCGGCCCGCTCCTCCGCGAGCCACGTGCAGAACCCTTTTCCGAGGACCGAGCGCAGCCCGTTCACGTTCCAGCTCACGATCTTCATGCGTCGAAAACAGCTCTAAGGTTTGGCCGGGCCATGTCAAGGAAAACCAGTCTTCGGCCGGGAGATGTCGAGCAAGCGCTCGGTTTTTACCCGCGCGGGGGCTCCCGTGTCCGAAGCTCCAGGACATCCCATCGAGGAGGGACTCGCATGAACACGCGCGCTTTCGCCATCGCCCTGTTGATCCCCGCCACGCTCGCCACCACGTCCTGCCGCAAGCAGGAAGAGATGACGACGGCCGAGGCCCTGCAAGCCGTGCAAGAGGCCAGCATCTCGGGCGACGCCGAGAACGTCACCTCGGGCAGCATCGAGATCACCACCGACTTCACCATCGGCCAGGCCGCCGAGGCCGCCGCGCAGGAGATCCGCGACTTCGTCACCTCGCAGCTCCCCTGCGCCGCCGTCACGCTCGCAGGCGCCAAGCTCACGGTCGAGTACGGCAAGAACCCCGGGAGCTGCACCTACAAGGGCAACACGTACAGCGGCACGCACGAGATCACGGTCACGAAGAACGAGATGAGCGACGTGGTCGTGAACCATACGTGGACCAAGCTTTCGAACAGCCGCGTCGAGGTGAGCGGCACGGCCGAGGTGACGTGGAGCGCGAGCGACAAGACCCGCCACGTCGCGCACGAGCTCGACTGGACGCGCCTCTCGGACGGCAAGACCGGCAAAGGCACGGGCGATCGCACGCAAAGGCCACTCGAAGGCGGGCTCGCCGAGGGCTTTCAGGTCGACGGCGCGCGCTCATGGACAGGGCAGGGCGGCACGTGGGACCTCGCGATCGAGGGCGTGCAGTTCCGCTGGGTCGATCCCGTGCCGCAGGCAGGGACCTACAGGCTCGCCGATCCCAAGGAGCGCTCGATCGAGATGAGCTTCGGTCGCGTCGACGAGGACACCATCGAGGTCACGCTGAAAAGCGGCGCGAAGTCGTTCTCGTTCAACGTCTCAAAGGCGGGGACCGTCTCCGAGTCCTGAGAGCGGGGCCGCTGCGTCTCGCCGGGGTTTCACCCCGGACCCGACCAGGGGTTGTCCACCCCTGGACCCGGACCAGGGCCAGCCCTGGACCTTTGGTGCATCGACCGCGATGCGGTCGATGCACAGGCGCAGGAGGTTCACTCGCGCGACGCCTGGGCAACGCCCTCGGAGACCTCCGCGCATCGAGCAGGGCAGGGGAGCGCCGGGCGGGCGGACAAAAGCAAAACAGCCGAACCCTTTCGGGATCGGCTGTTCTGTACTGCATACAGGGAAGCGGGGTGGACGGGACTCGAACCCGCGGCCTCCGGCGTGACAGGCCGGCGTTATAACCGACTTAACTACCACCCCAATGTGGCGAACTGCGTCGTCGCTGTTTCTTTCTCGCTGACGGGGCCGGTATCTACCAGCCTTGTTTCCCGTTTGCAAGCCCCTGTTTTCTTTTTTCTTTCCGCCGCCGACCCTCATCAACTTCGATAAGGAACCGGGTGGGCGGGACAGGGTTCGAACCTGCGACCATCGGCTTGTAAGGCCAATGCTCTACCGCTGAGCTACCCGCCCCGACGGAGAGGCCGCGGAGTCTACTCAGGGAGCCTTTTCCGTCAAGAGGTTTTTTTCTGGGGCGGATCCCGCCACGCCAAACTTCCGCCCGCCCGGACAATCGGGCTAGAGTCGACGGCGCGGGCGCACGATCGAAGGCGCGCCCTGGCCGCTTCGGGCGGCCCGAGGAGGAACGGAGAGTCGCATGACGGAGCGGATCGGCATTCTCGCTGGCTGGGAGCAGTCCTTCCCCCAGGCGTTCATCGATCGGTGCAACCGGGTCCCGGGCATCCACGCGGAGTTCGCGAAGATCGGAGGGACGCCGGAGCGCTTCGTCTCTCCGTACCGCGTCCTCGTCGACCGCATCAGCCAGGAGGTCAAGCACTACCGCTTCTACCTCAAGGCCGCGGCGCTCGGCGGCGCGTACGTCATCAACGACCCCCTCTGGTGGAGCGCCGACGACAAGTTCTTCGGCTACTCGCTCGCCTCGCGCCTCGGCGTCGCCACGCCGCGCACGGTGATGCTCCCGCAGAAGGACTACATCCCCGCGATCGACAAGAACCGCTCGCTGCGCAACCTCGAGTTCCCGCTGAACTGGGAAGCGATCGTCGACTACGTGAAGTTCCCCGCGATCCTCAAGCCCGCCGACGGCGGCGGCTGGAAGGACGTGACGGTCGTGCGCACGCCGGGGGATCTGCTCCGCGCGTACAACGACTCGAACCTCAACGTGATGACGCTGCAGGAGTTCATCGACTTCGACGACTACGCGCGCTGCATCTGCATCGGCCGCGAGCGTGTCCTCACGATCCAGTACGACCCGAAGCAGATCGGCCCGACCGGGCTCCGCGGTCGTTACATCTTCCGCGACCAGGAGCGCTGGCTGCCGCAGGATCTGCACGACCGCATCGTCAACGACGCGCTGCGCCTGAACCACGCGCTCGGCTACGACATGAACTCGGTCGAGTTTGCCATCAAGGATGGCGTCCCCTACGCCATCGACTTCACGAACCCCGCGCCCGACATGCACATCGAGCACCTCGGCGAGCGCTTCTTCGACACGGTCACCGACTGGATGGTCGACTTCTGCGTCCGCGCCGCCAAGGAAGGCCGCACGATCCGCGACCGTTACGCCTGGAGCAAGATGGCGGCCGAAGTCGAACCCATCCGGTGGGATAGAAGCACGTGACCCACCACGAGCGGCCGTCGAAGCACCCCTTCACCGCCGCGCTCGACGCAGCCGTCGACCGCTACCACGACGCGCTCACGGCTTACGTAGATCGAGGGGGCGAGGATCACCTCGCCCTGCTCGAGCGCATGGTGGCGCGAGGCGCCGTCTTCGCTGGTCGTCCTCTCTGCACGTTCCTCCGCCCGAACTTCGTCCTCCGCGCCCAGTACAACCTGCTCCTCGGAGCGCTCCGGCACTTCCGCAGCGCCGTCATCAAGGCGAAGGATCTCGTCCTCGCGGACCCCACGCTCCTCGAGCTCATGGGTCTGACCGACGGCGAGCGGCGGCTCTTCTCCTACAACCCGGCCTTCGAGTCCGTCGGCGTCGTCACGCGCCTCGACGCGATCCTCGCAGGCTCCGATCTCTCGTTCGTCGAGCTCAACGCCGAGGGCGCCTTCGGCCCGAGCTACGCCGATCGGCTCACCGAGCTCTTCGAGGCCTTCCAGCCGATGCGCGAGTTCGCCCGTATCTCGCCGATCACGCCGGTCTACGCGGGCAACTCCCTTGTCGGATCGATCCTCGACGCGTGGCACGAGTTCGGCGGGACGCACGTCCCGAAGGTCGCCGTCGTCGACTGGCAGGAGGTCGCGACGCGGACCGAGTTCGACATGATCTGCGAGCGCTTCCGGCTGCACGGCATCCCGGCGCGCTTCGTTGATCCACGCGAGCTCGAGTACCGCGACGGCAAGCTCTCGGCGAAGGGCGAGGAGATCGATCTCGTCTACCGCCGCGTGCTCACGAGCGAGCTGCTCGGCCGCGAGGACGAGGTGCGGCCGCTCATCGAGGCGTACAAGGCGCGCGTCGTGTGCGTCGTGAACAGCTTCCGCGCGAAGCTGCTCGACAAGAAGGTCCTCTTCGCCTTGCTCTTCGATCCGCGCGTGATGTCGCTCTACACGAAGGACGAGCGCGTCGCCGTGCACCAGTTCATCCCGTGGACGAGGCGCGTCGAGGAGATGAAGACCGAAGGCCCGGACGGCGAGGAGATCGACCTCGTCCCGTGGGCGCGTGACAACCGCGCGCGCCTCGTGATCAAGCCGAACGACGAGGTCGGCGGCCGCGGCGTGGTGATCGGCGCGAACGTGGAGAGCAGCGTGTGGGAGCGAGCGTTGAAGCTCGCGCTCCTCGATCCGTCCGTTTTGCAGCTCCGCGTTTCGCTACCGACGGCGATGTTCCCGGAGGTCGGCGCGGCGGGCGAGCTCTACTTCTCGCGGCGCCACATCGAGCTCGATCCGATCCTGTTTCGCGGCGAGCTCGGCGGTATGCTGGGCAGGTTATCCGCGACGAACATGTGTAACGTTCATGCGGGGGCGGGAACGGTCCCCACGTTCATCATCGAGGGAGATTCATGAGCACCACGGTCCAGGGTCTGCTCGACGGTCAATTCACGCTCGGCATCGAGGAAGAGTTTCAGATCGTCCACCCCGAGACGCGCGAGCTCCGCTCGTACGTGAGTCAGCTCCTCGAGGGGGGGAAGCACTCGGTCCTGCGCGAGCGCGTGCGGCCCGAGATGCACCAGTCCGTCGTCGAGACGGGCACGGGCATCTGCCGCGACATCCGGCAAGCGCGCCAGGAGATCTGCGAGCTGCGCGGGGAGCTCAGCGCGCTCGCGGGCAAGCACGGCCTCCGGATCGTCGCGGCCGGCACGCATCCTTTCAGCGACTGGAAGAAGCAGGAGATCACCGACGGCGAGCGCTACAAGGTGATCGTCGAGGACCTGCAGGACGTCGCGCGCGCGAACCTGATCTTCGGCCTCCACGTCCACGTCGGCATCAAGGACAAGGAGGTCGCGATGGCGCTCGCGAACCAGGTCCGTTACTTCCTGCCGCACCTCCTCGCGCTCTCGACGAGCTCGCCGTTCTGGCTCGGCCGCGCGACAGGCCTGAAGAGCATCCGCAGCGAGATCTTCAAGCGCTTCCCGCGCACGGGCATCCCGGGCCACTTCGACTCGTACGCGCAGTTCCAGTCGTACGTCGAGCTGCTCGTGAAGACGGGCTGTATCGACAACGCGAAGAAGATCTGGTGGGACGTCCGCGCCCATCCGTTCTTCGACACGGTCGAGGTGCGCATCTGCGACATGACGACGCGCATCGACGACACCGTCGCGCTGACGGCGCTCATCCAGGCGCTCATGGGCAAGCTCTACCTGCTCTACCGGAAGAACATGGGCTTCCGCGAGTACGCGCGCGAGCTCATCGAGGAGAACAAGTGGCGCGCGCTGCGCTACGGCATCGACGGCCAGCTCATCGACTTCGGCAAGCAGGAGCAGTTGCCTGTGCGCGTGCTCATCGGCGAGCTGCTCGACTTCGTCGAGGAGGCCGCGGCCATCTTCAAGTCCGAGGCCGATCTCGATCGCATCCGCGGCATCCTCCGGGAGGGGACGAGCGCGGACAAACAGCTCGCCGTCTTCCAGAAGACGCAGAGCGTGCAGGCCATCGTCGATCATCTGATCGAGCAGACCGCGATGGGCGCCTGAGCGCTCCCGTTCGCGCCCATCCTCGTCCAAAAATCGAAAAGATCCGGGTACTTGACCTTCGGTCAGGCGCCTTTCGTCACCGAGGATTTCTGTCCGGGCCCTCCGCGGTGATACCGTGCGCTCGTGGGAACGAAGAGAGCGTTGCATCGGGTCGCCGCCCTCGCCGTGACGGGGCTCGTGGTGTCCGTGGGAGCGGTGAGCTGCACGTCCACGGAGTTCATCCAGGAGCCGCCGGGTCTGCCGACCGATCGTGCATCGGGGGCCGTGCCCGCGGGCGCGATCGGGGTGTGCAAGCGTGAGGGGACGAAGCGCCCGCCCGTCGTGAGCGAGAAGCTCTGGGAGCACGCCAAGCCGTGCACGACGAAGACGCCCGAGAAGTACATCCGGCTCGGCTACTCGGACAAAGACGACCCCGGCGTCGAGGCGCAGAACGAGCAGATCCTCGCGGCGCTGCGCGAGGGGCCGAAGGAAGACGGCGGCAACAACCAGTTCGTCGCGATGCTCCGAGGCGTGCGTCAACGCTCGCTCGACATCCCTTCGCTGCGCTACCGCGTCTCGCGTGACACGACGTCGGCGGGCGCCTGCGACTTCACGTACATGCTCAACACGATGGGCAAGTCGCGCGAGAAGATCGAGCGCGACGCCTGCACGGCCGAGGTCTACGACTCCGAGGAGCGCAAGGAGGTCTGCCTCTTCGACAAGCCCGAGGGTCTGTGGCTGACGTCCGGCTGGGCTTGCCTCATGAACGTGCGCGCGCTCGGGTCGGATCAGTCCTGCCATCGTTTGTGTGCATACGATGACTACTGCGCGCGCCAGGTGAGCTGCGCGGGCGCGGACGTCGATCTGCTCCTGTGCGCGATGGGCGTCTGTTTGCCCGAGCAGACCGGCCTGTACTGAGGAGACGCTCGGCCCGCCGCGGAGGCGGCGGGCTAGTCGCCGTACGGATCGTTCGTGTCGACCTTGGGCGCGCCGCCCGTCGGCGCGGCCGTCGTGGCTCCGCCCGGCAGGCGTGACGGCGGTCTCCACCACGGGGGCGGATACCAGAGGCCGTCGATGCGCTTCCAGCCGCCGCCGGGGTTCGGCGGGAGAAACCTGTAGCCGCCGCCGTCGGGCAAGCCGCCGTCGAGCGCGTCGGAGCCCGCGTCGCCTGCGTCGGTCCCTGCGTCGGGTCCGGCATCGCTCTCTGCATCGCTGCCGGCGTCGCTCGGCGTGCCTGCATCGAGTGCGAGCGTGTCCTCGCTCGGCGCGGTCGCGGAAGGAGCGGCGCTCGCGCTCATCACGGCGCTCGGCGCAGGCGCGATGCTCGCAGGCGGCGGAGGAGGCGCGGGGGCCGGCGTGGCCTCGGCCTTGGGCGCAGGCAGGAGCCAGCGGAGGGCCGGCGGGACGAGCGGCTCGGCCCCGGGCAGGTGGCCCATGCGAAGCGCCGCGCCTGCGCCGCCGAGCGCGGCGACGAGCACGAGCACGAGCCACGGCCAGACGGACGGCTTGCGCTTCGACGTGACGAGCGCCGCCGGCGCAGACGGCGGGGGAGGCGGCACGCTGGGGACGACGATCACCGGAGGCGGAGGAGGCGCGACCTCTCCGCCGTCGAGCGTGATCGGGATGATGCCTTCGAGCGAAGCGCCGCGCGACGATGGCGTGCCGCCGCTGCGCCGGCGTGACGTGGGCCCTTCGGCCTTCCGCGATGCAGGCGCTTCCGCGGCTTCGACCCCGCGCGCGTCCGCGGCCTGGATCGCGGCGGCGATCTCCGCGCGGCGCTGCGACGATCGCTCGCCCATCAGGTTGCGCACGAACGAAGCCATGTCGCCATCGGTCACGGCGGCACCGATGGCGTTCGTGATCTGATCGAGCGCGCGTTGCATCTCGGCGCAGTCGGACCAGCGATCGTCGACGCGCTTCGCGAGGGCGCGCATCACCACGGCTTCGAGATCGGGGCGCACCGAGGGGACGAGATCGCGGATCGGGACGGGCTCGGTGCCGACGATGTTGTCCATCGTCTGCTTATCCGTGCTCGCCTTGAACGGGTGGCGCCCGGTGATCATCACGTACATGAGGATCCCGAGCGAGAAGATGTCGGAGCGTCGATCGAGCCGATCGCCGCGGATCTGCTCGGGCGACATGTAGTGCGCTTTGCCCTTCAGCATGCCGGGCACGCGCGTGATGGTGACGCTCGCCGTGGCCTTCGCGACGCCGAAGTCGACGATCTTCACGATCCCGTCGTACGAGACCATGACGTTCGCCGGGTTCACGTCGCGGTGCACGAGGCCGAGCGGGCGGCCGTCGTCGTCGCGCATCTCGTGCGCGGCGTGCAGGCCCGCGCAGGCGCTCGAGAGCATGCGCAGGAACAAGGGGAGGGGGAAGCCACCTTGATCCTTGGCGTTGCGGTTGATCACGAAGAGCGACTCTCCGTTGATCCACTCCATCACGATGTAGAGCACGCCGTTCTCGTCGCCGAGATCGAGGATCTCGGCGACGTGCGGGTGCCGGATGCGCGCCGCGAGCCGCGCCTCGTCGAGGAACATCGCCTCGAACTCGGGATCTTCCGAGAGGCCCGGCAGCATCGTCTTGATGGCGACGAGCTTCTGGAAGCCGCGCGAGCCGACCATGCGCGCGGCCCACACGGCGGCCATCCCGCCCTGCGCCACGGGCATGAGGATCTCGTAGCGTCCTAGCGTGACGCCGGGCTTGAGATCTCGGTTATGAAGCACGAACGAGGATCCTCTGGGATGCGTCCTCGGCAGCGGGACCGCGAGGGAAAAGGGGAGCGAAGGCTACCGCGCAGGGGAGGGTGTCACGATCGCCGCTCGCGGCTCAAGAGGAAGCAGCGGAATCGGTACGCGAAGGGGTTTTCCGCACATGCGAGAGGTGCGAGCGAAGAAAATTCAGGGGGGTTCCGGAGGGGCGGGGGCACACGCCGGGGCGGGCCCGTGCGCGGCGAGAGACGGCGCGAGGAGAGTCGTGGTATGGGCAAACTGCGAGGCAAACGAGCGCGACGACCATGGTTGATAGCCCGATCCCGCCCCCGAAAGACGACGACGACGAGGATGTCCACTGGGCGCTGTCGACGGCCTCCGCGCTGTGGGGCCGCGGGGAGCGAGCCGAAGCGCTGCGCTGGCTGAAGCGCGCCGCGGAGCAAGCCTCCGACGCGGACAAGGACATGCGGTCGCTCGAGCTCTTCAAGGCGGCCGCGGACATCGCGCCCCTGCTCGCGGCTGCGGCTGCGGCCGCGGCCGCGCCGCAAGCTGCGCCTGCACCTGCACCTGCACCTGCGCCGCAAGCCGCGGCCGCGCCGCCGCCGCCCGCGCCGTCGCCGCAAGCTGCACCTCCGCCCGTTCCGCAAGCTGCGCCCGCGCCCGAGTCGGCCCCCCAGGCTCC